>NZ_JBCPGE010000044.1:0-37285 GCF_040914025.1 Ruminococcus sp. RTP21484sp1_RTP21281st1_A8_RTP21281_210402 | reverse complement strand
CTGCATACCGTAAATAATGATTTTCCTGTACCTGCTTAGAGGCGCGTATACCGTCTTCAAAGCTGCCATGTAGTTCCATCCGGTTACCAGGAAACAGGCTGTACTCAGCATTACATTGCTATGGTAAACGTTCTGGCAGACCAGCATAATGGTAAATACACATCCCGTAATGGTGACTGCTGCTGGGAATGCATTCATAAATACATAACGCAGAAAACCACTCTCAATCTTGTTGAAGTTGTTTTCCTGGGCGAGCAGGAAGGTTGGGATACCCACTGCGCAGGCACTGATCAGGGACATCTGAATTGGCTCAAACGGATAGCTATCGCCCCAGAAAATAGTGATCAGACACAGCAGCACAGAGAAAATAGTTTTGATCAGGAACATGGAGGCTGCGGTACGGATGTTGTTCACCACACGGCGTCCCTGGTTCACAATTTCCGGCATAGCGGCAAAATTGGAATCCATGAGCACTACATTTGCAATGTTCTTGGCAGCGTCGCTTCCCTCTGCCATAACTACGCTGCAGTCTGCCTCTTTCAGTGCCAAAACATCGTTCACACCGTCACCGGTCATGGCAACTGTATGCTTCTGTTTCTGAAGGGCAAGCACCATCTCTTTCTTCTGCTGCGGAGTTACACGGCCGAATACGGAACACTCTGCAACGGCACGCTCCATATCCTCCGGTGTGGTGATAGTGGTGGCATCAATATATTTATCTGCATTCTCCAGGCCTGCTTTTTTTGCAATGGCAGAAACAGTCACAGGATCATCACCGGAGATCACTTTCAGATCTACGCCCTGGTCTTTGAAAAATGCCAAGGTTTCAGGGGCATTATCCCTGATAATGTCAGTAAGCATAAATAACGCAACCGGCTTTAACCCTTCCGGAAGCTCATTCTCCCGATTCAGGTTTGGGCTATGCGCCAACACCAGAACACGTAAGCCTTCTTTTCCATAAGCAGCACACTGCTTGATCAAGTTTTCATTTCCATCCGGGAAAAGGAACTGGGCAGCACCCATCAGATAAGTTCCTTCTGTTTTAAAGGCTACACCGCTGTATTTGCGATCTGAGGAAAACGGAATGCAATGATCTACCGGCATGTCCGTTCTTCTGGAGAAGCGTTTGTGGAGTGCATCTGCGGTGGCGTTCTTGTCCTTTAAAACGGACATCATGTTTGCCATGACACGTTCGATCTCACCCATGGTCAATTCTGGCTGGGCGCCGCTGATGGCTAAATCAGTATTGACATTGCCCTGTGAATCTTGTGCTGACAGCTGTTCAGTAGTTCCCATAACAACTCCTATCTGCAATTGTGCCGCAACCACGGATACTTCAGACTGCGCCTCTGCAGCTGCCATTTCTGGAACTTTCTGAGCTTGATTCGCTGTTCCATTTATTGTACTTTCGCTTATATTCTCATTTTCTGCTTCCGGAGCCTTGATCTCCATCCCTTCCACATAGGGCTGTACCTGTTCCACGCACATAGTACCGGCTGTGATGGTTCCGGTTTTATCCAGACAGAGGGTATCCACTCTCGCCAGAGTCTCAATACAATACAATTCCTGCACCAGGGTATTCTTACGGGTTAACGTCAGCGCACCAAGCGTCAGCGCCACGCTGGTAAGGAGCACCAGTCCCTCCGGGATCATTCCGAGGACAGCTGCTACCATATTAACTACTGCATCTCTGATTCCGTTTCCAGCAATATAATACTGCTTATAAAACAGCAGCATTCCCATAGGAACTATGATCACACTGATGGTCTTCAAAATCGCATTCAGAGAGTTGCGCAACTCGGAATTATGACGTTTAAATTCCTTTGCCTCGCTGGTGATCTGGGAAGCATAATTGTCCTTACCTACATGGATAACCTGACAGCAGGCCTCTCCGGATGTAACAAAACTTCCAGAAAAAAGCTCGTCCCCTTCATTTTTCTGAAGATTGTCAGATTCTCCTGTCAGCAGGGATTCATTGACCTCAATACTGCCCTCAAGCACCTTGGCATCTGCAGGCACCTGATCTCCTGTTTTCAGAAAAAGGATATCGTCCAGAACCAGCTTCTCCGTGGAGATAGACCATTTTTTGCCTTCACGCAAGACCACTGCCTTGCTCTCCGTAAGGATAGCCAGCTTATCCAGCGTCTTTTTCGCACGCACTTCCTGGATGATTCCGATCACCGTATTGATCACAATAATCCCCATGAACATGGAGTTCTTATAGGAGCCAACCAGCAATACCATAATCATCAGAGCCAGGTTCAGAAAGTTGAAAAATGTAAGCACATTCTCCCTTATGATCTGCTTATAGCTTCTTGTGTTAGGGTTCTCATTGGCATTGATTTTCCCCTCTTCAATTCTTTGTTGTACCTGTTCGTTTGTCAGTCCTGTCATCGTTACTTCCTTCATTCTTATGTTTTCTTTAAGGATGTTTCGTTTTTACTCTTTTTCTTTCCTGGAGCATGTTAAAAAAATCAGATTACTGCTCACAGAAGTATACTTCGCGTAACTTTATTATAAGCAGCAACAAATTCAGGGCAGATGATAACATCCGCCCTGATGAATTCTCTTTACGGTCTGCCTCATCTTTACCACCTATTTATCTGTAACGAAATAAATCTGCTTAAGGATTCGGTTTCCTGTAAAAAATATTATTCTTTTGTATCGATGACGACACCTCATAATTACTGCAGTTCGCAGTAACTATTAATACTCTTCTTCCTCTGCCTCTTCACCCTCATGGATGTCAGACTTCGGTTTCTTCAGACCTTCGATCTCAATGTGATGCTTCTGTGCGTAATCCCACAGTGCAGCATGTACAGCCTCCTCTGCAAGAAGAGAACAGTGTACTTTCACTGGCGGAAGTCCATCAAGAGCCTCCATAACAGCCTTGTTGGTAAGCTTCATAGCTTCCTCGATGGTCTTACCTTTTACCATCTCAGTAGCCATGCTGCTGGTTGCAACTGCAGCACCGCAGCCAAAGGTTTTGAATTTGCAGTCTCTGATAATATGTGTCTCATCATCGATATCCAGGAAAATTCTCATAATATCGCCGCATTTGGCATTTCCTACTGTACCGACACCGCTTGCATTCTCTATTTCTCCAACATTACGTGGATGCTGGAAATGATCCATTACTTTCTCACTATACATCTTTTTTTCCTCCTGGCAAGTGTTTTAATCAAATTTTTTATTTTTTTAACTATTCAGCAGGCACTATTCCGCGAGGTGTTTTTTGTGAACGTAGTTCACAGAAAGCCCGAGAATGTCGGCGCGAAATCATGCAAAGCATGATTTCTGTGCATCGCGAAGCGTGTAACTGTGAAGGTACTGAACAGTTACTGTTTTTTTATAAAATCTTCATATAATGGAGACATTGATCTCAGGTAAGCTACGATTTCTTTCAGCTTATCTACTACAAAATCAGCATCTTCCATGGTAGTCTCCTCGCTTAAGGTCATACGCAGGGAACCATGCGCAATCTCATGTGGGAGTCCGATAGCCAGAAGTACATGGGACGGATCCAGGGAGCCTGATGTGCAGGCGGAACCGCTGGATGCACAGATGCCATAATTGTCAAGCATGAGCAGCATGGACTCTCCTTCGATGAACTGGAAGCTTACATTTACGTTATTTGGAAGACGTTTGGTGCGGTCACCATTTAATTTCACATACGGAATCTCTTTCAGGATTCTTTCAATGAAATGATCTCTTACCTGAATCTCTTTGTCTGTACGTTCTTTCATAGTGCGGACTGCACGATCTGCAGCAACGCCGTAACCTACGATTCCAGGAACATTCTCTGTACCTGCGCGGCGCTTTCTCTCCTGCGCTCCACCATGTACAAAGGAACGTATCTTAACACCCTTGCGGATGTAAAGGAAACCGATTCCCTTCGGTCCATTCAGCTTATGTCCACTGGAGCTGAGCATATCAATTCCTAACTCATCTACATTGATCGGCACCTGTCCAAAAGCCTGTACTGCATCTGTGTGGAAAAGGATGCCATGCTCTTTGGCAATTGCACCGATTTCCCTGATCGGCTGGATAGATCCGATCTCATTGTTCGCAAACATAACAGAAATCAGAATCGTCTCTGGTGTAATAGCTTTCTCAAGCTCGTCAAGCTTCACAATACCATTCTCATCTACATCAAGATATGTGATCTTCGCTCCGCGCTCTTTCTCAAGATATTCGCAGGTGTGAAGGATTGCATGATGCTCGATTTTGGTTGTGATGATGTGGTTTCCTTTGGATTTATATGCTTCAAAGGTGGCTTTCAGTGCCCAGTTATCAGACTCTGAACCGCCAGCTGTGAAATAGATTTCTTCTTTCTTGGCACCAAGTGCATCTGCGATCTGGCCTCTTGCCTTGCTGACGCCTTCTTTGCTCTTGGATGCGAAGTCGTAAATGCTGGATGGATTTCCATACATTTCGGTAAAATAAGGAAGCATTGCTTCTACTACTTCCGGAGCGGTCTTGGTAGTAGCCGCATTATCCAGATATATCATTTTTCCCATTTTTCTTCCTCCTGGTTTATTGGTATCAATTCGATATGAAAGACTCCCGGGAAAGGGTTATTTCATCTATCTCCTTAGGTACTTTTCTATTTCCTAGTATTTCGCTTGGATTTCTATCCCACTTTACCAGATAATAACAGTTCTGTCAAGGCACATTTACAGCATAAACTAACTAAAAGGATGAAGAGGATAGGCGGATTCTTATGTCTGACAAACTTTTTATCAAAGGAACCCTGATTCTTACTCTTACCGGCCTTGTCAGCCGCCTGATGGGTTTCTTCTATAGAATATTCTTATCTCATACTATTGGTGCACAGGGAGTTGGAATTTACCAGCTTACGCTTCCGGTTCACGCAATCGTACTGGCAGCCTGCTGTATGGGCATTCAGGCTGCTATTTCCAGGCTGTGTGCCTCTTTCACTGCCCTTGGAAAAGAAAAAGATTCCAGAGATGCGTTGCTTCTTGGAACATTTCTTTCGATGGCACTTTGCGGACTTTTATCTTTTCTGGTCTATTGGAATGCAGATTTTGTGGCTTCTGCCTTGTTAAAAGAGCCGCGTACTGCGGTTCTGCTTCGTATTCTTGCCTTTAGTTTTCCTTTTTCAGCCTTGCATTCATGCGTAAACAGCTTTTATTATGCCAGAAAAACGACTGGAATTCCAGCTTTTATCCTGCTTCTTGAGCAGACTTCCCGGATCGGCAGCACTTACGTGATCTACCTGATTCTGATTTCCCAGAAAAAAGAGATTACCCCTGTAATAGCAGCCGGAGGTGCACTTTTCAGTGAACTTACAGCCACTGTAGCATGTATGCTGGCGCTTGGACTGGATTTTTCCAGGGAAAATTACAAACCAGTCACCGGACTGCTTCGACGTATTTTACGAGTATTTTTCTGTATGTGCAAAGGCACTCACAGAAATTCACCTTCTGCTGTAAAATATATTTCACATATACAACCAGCTTCTGTCAAAAACAATACTGCCACTTCCATAAATGCTCTTATAAAAGAAATCGCCCAGATTGCAGTTCCCCACTCTGTCAACCGGCTGCTGCTTACCTTACTCTCTGGCATCGAAATGGTTCTTATTCCCCAAAGACTGCTTCTGGCTGGAATAAATCGGACTGATTCCCTGTCTGTGTACGGAATTTTTACCGGAATGGCGCTGCCGCTGATTCTTTTCCCGGCGACACTGACAAATTCTGCCTCTGTTATGCTGATGCCTTCTGTGGCTGGTTTACAGGCCCTCGGTCATGAGAAAAAAATCCGTCATGTGATCCGCCGTACCTGCGAAAACTGCTTTTTCTTCGGAGGCTTCTGTACATCCTTTTTCTTTGTTTTCGGAAAATCACTGGGAAATTTTCTTTTTCACAGTGAAACTGCGGGGATTTACATAAGGACGTTGGCTTTTATCTGCCCTTTTCTTTATACAAATACTGCACTGGAAAGTATTCTGAACGGTCTCGGGCGCCCGGATGCTTGCCTTTTTCACAATATTGCAGGAGTGTGTATCCGAATTGGATTTGTTTTCTTTTCTATTCCTGTGCTTGGAATCCGTGGATATTTTTACGGAATGCTCCTTTCCCAACTGATTCTTACCTTGCTTCATTTCATTTATCTAAACAGACTGGAGCATGTTTGAAAAATCATTCCCGCAATTTGCCTATCGACATTTTTTCCATCATAGTCTATAATATTGAATCGAAAATAAATTTTGCCGATAAAAGGAGAAAATACCATGGGATTTGAATTCATCAAAAAGCTTCCAACCCCCGACGAGATCCGCAACCAATATCCCATTGATGCAAAGATCAAGGCACTGAAAGAGAAACGTGATCAGGAAATCCGTGACGTATTCACTGGAAAATCCGATAAATTTCTTGCAATCATTGGTCCCTGTTCTGCAGATAATGAAGATGCTGTATGCGACTATCTGCTGAGACTTCGCAAAGTTCAGGACAAGATCGCGGATAAAGTTTTAATCATTCCTCGTGTTTATACAAATAAACCTCGTACTACCGGAGAGGGTTATAAAGGAATGGTTCACCAGCCAGATCCGGAGAAAAAACCTAATATGCTTGCCGGTCTTGTTGCCATCCGAAAAATGCACATCCGTGCTATTGAAGAGAGCGGATTTACCTGTGCGGACGAGATGCTTTACCCAGAGAACTGGCGTTACCTTTCCGATCTGCTTTCCTATGTTGCTGTAGGAGCACGTTCTGTTGAGGATCAGCAGCACCGTCTCACTGTCAGCGGTATGGATGTTCCGGCGGGAATGAAGAATCCTACAAGTGGTGACTTCAGTGTTATGCTGAACTCTGTTGTTGCAGCTCAGGGCAGCCATACATTTATCTACAGGGGATGGGAAGTTGAAACTACAGGGAATGAGTTGACACATACCATTCTTCGTGGTGCTGTAAACAAACACGGAGAGGCTATTCCTAATTACCATTACGAAGATCTTCGTCTTCTTTTCGAGAAATATTCCGCTAAGAACCTGAAGAATATGGCTACCATCGTGGATACCAACCATTCCAACTCCAACAAGCAGTATGAGCAGCAGATCCGTATTGCCAAAGAAGTTCTTCACAGCCGTCAGGTTGATTCTGATGTTCGTGGGCTGGTAAAGGGTCTTATGATCGAGAGCTACATTGAGCCAGGCAATCAGAAGATCGGACCAAACCATGTATATGGTAAATCCATTACAGATGCTTGTCTTGGATGGGAAGAATCTGAGAAGCTGCTTTATACAATCGCTGAGATGTGCTAGCGCCTGTTTGAAAAATCATTCCCGCAATCTGCACGCCCCACTTTGCGGTATATTTTCAGAAATAAAATTTATTTATCTCCTGTATTCTGATTTCGGAATGCGGGAGATTTTTCAGACACGCTCTAATATCTTTCGATAGAATTTTCGGTCAAACATTTTTATAATACAAGAAAGAATCTTACTTTGCAGAATTTTCATTACATAAAAAAGAATCCTGCTTGCAGGATTCTCCGCCTGCGGCGGGTCGCCTCGAGCGACAACTACCTTTCCGCCGCAGTGCGATCCTGCCCGGTAGGGCTTTTTATGTAATAGGAAATTCCAACGGAATTTCCTATTACATAAAAAACTGCCCACAGGTCTCTCCCATGGACAGTTATCATCTTATTCGATCTTCTCAATGTCTTGGATGTGCTTTCATATACACATCTCGCATCCGGTTAATATTCATGCTTAAATATACCTGAGTCGTAGAAATATCGGAATGTCCCAGCATTTCCTGGACGCTTCGGATGTCTGCTCCATTCTGCAGCATATGTACTGCAAAAGAATGTCTCAATGTATGTGGCGTAATATCTCTGTGAATTCCAGCCTCCTGGGCATAGCCTTTCAGCATTTTCCAGAATCCCTGACGGCTCATGGCCTTACCGGAGCAATTTGTGAACAGCGCATGCTCTGAATCATCTTTCACAAATACCTTACGTCCCTCTTCAAGATAAAGATTCAACGCTTCCTTGCTTACATTTCCAATCGGGATGATACGCTCTTTATTCTCCTGGCAAACCACATAGCCAAGCTGAAGGTTTACATCTGTGGTCTCCAGATGGATCAGTTCGCTGACACGCATACCAGTGGCATATAAAAGCTCTAACATAGCCTTATCCCGAATTCCCTTAGGCGTAGTCAGATCTGGCTGCTTCAAAAGATCGTCAACTTCCTGAATACTGAGAATCTCCGGAAGCTTCTTCTCTACCTTTGGAGATTTCAGATTATCTGTGGGGTTCTCTTCCATCTTCCTAAGTGCAAACATGTGTTGAAAAAAAGCACGCATGGAAGCAACACTTCTTGAAATAGTGGATGACGCGAAGTTCTCTTTCTCCATATAATCCATGTATCCCATAAGATCAAATTCACGGACATCTTCCGCTTTCATAATTCCCTTCATTTCCAGGTATGCAGCCATCTTGTTCAGATCACGCTGATAGGAAACCTCTGTATTCTGGGATGTTTTTTTCGTATTATGTAAGTATTCAATAAACTCGCGTATTTCCTGTTCCATATTGTTTACTTCCTGTCTCTTTTGTTATAAATTCATTTCATATAGCCCATGATCATACTGCTTTAGACCATGTTTGAAAAAGATTCTGGAGCGTGTTTGAAAAAGGCTTTCTGTAAGATGTGCGTCACAATTTGTGGGAGATTTCGCCCGGAATTCCTATTGTCCATTGCATTTGCTCTTTCACGCTTTATTGCAGGAACGGGCTACCTCCCCACAATAACTGATCTTAAAATGTATTTGTATTATACTTTGTAATTGACATAAAATCAAACCTTTTTTTCGGCCAAAAATCGTATAAAAACAAGCTTTTTTTGCCCATTTTACAAAATAGCGTCGCTTTTATGGTAACCAATACTATATCTTGTATTTTTCATATTATTCTCATTCAAAAAATTTCGAAAAATCCAGAATTTTGTTTAAAATCCATGGATTTACACGCCATTCCAAAAGAATTCCCACACCGTATAAAGCTGTATATAAGAGCACTTTCAGGAGATAAGCGCTTACTTTCTGTGGAAAAATTCCATGATTGCGCCAGATTCCCATAGATTCCCTGTAGACCATCTGATACACCGAATCCCATAATGGCAGATAGATCAGATAATGCGGAAAAAGAAGTGCTACGGCAACTGCGCCTCCGGTAAGTCCGAACTGCAAAATAGACATGGAAAATACGATTCCCAGCCCAATCCCGGTAAAAAGCATCGCCATAATTGCCATAGGGACTCCAAATACAGTAAAACCACAGATTAGAGAAAGGAAAAAAATCCCGCCGCGCATCCAGAGAATCTGCAAAAGATAATCGATTCCTCCCGCTTCTGTTTTCCCATAGGTTTCCAAAAGGTACACTGCGGAAAATGCCTGCTGCTTCCAGGAAAAGCGGTATATAAAGTTCGGGATCAGCATTCCTGCAAGAAATCCTGCAAGCAGCAAAGTCAGTCCTGGAAAAAAACTTTTCTTTTTGATACTGAGTAAATTTTCCATATATTCACCCTGTACCATTGTACGCAAGCGATGATTTGATTATGAATTACATAAAAAAATTCTTCTTGATTTTCCATGAATCAGCTCATGCAAGCATGGCTCGTTCATGGCTGCCGTCCGAGACTTTCACAAATAAAAACCGCCTCCGCATCCTTCATATAGTATGAAAAATGCGGAAGCGGTTTCTTAATATTTCTTAATGTAAATTAACTCCGATTATTTGGCATAATCAACAGCTCTGCTCTCGCGGATCACATTGACTTTGATCTGACCCGGATACTCAAGCTCAGCCTCAATCTGCTTCGCTATATCTCTTGCGAGAAGTACCATCTCAGAATCATTCACATGCTCAGGAACTACCATAACACGGATTTCTCTACCAGCCTGGATTGCAAAGGATTTCTCAACCCCCTTGAACTGATTGGTAATATCCTCAAGCTGCTTCAGCCTGTTGGTATAAGTCTCCAGTGTCTCTCTTCTGGCACCTGGACGTGCTGCGGAAATTGCATCTGCTGCCTGCACGATACAAGCAATAAGACTCTCTGGTTCCACATCACCGTGATGTGCTGCTACTGCATTGATCACAATAGGTGTTTCCTTATATTTCTTACAAAGGTTTACACCAATCTCAATATGGGATCCCTCAACTTCATGGTCAATAGATTTACCGATATCATGAAGCAGACCGGCACGTTTCGCCATGCGCACGTCTACACCAATTTCACCGGCAAGCAGACCGGAAAGCTGGGCTACCTCAATAGAATGCTTCAGTGCATTCTGTCCATAACTTGAACGGAATTTCATACGTCCAAGAAGTTTCAGAAGCTCTGGGTGAATACCATGAACTCCAACGTCCATAGCTGCATTCTCGCCATCCTCGCGGATCTGAGTTTCAACTTCTTTCTGTGCCTTCTCAACCATTTCCTCGATTCTGGCCGGATGGATACGTCCATCTACGATCAGTTTCTCAAGTGCTACTCTTGCCACTTCACGTCTGATAGGATCAAATGATGAGAGAACTACTGCCTCAGGAGTATCATCAATGATAAGGTCTACACCTGTCAGGGTCTCCATAGTACGAATATTACGTCCCTCACGTCCGATAATACGTCCCTTCATCTCATCGCTTGGAAGCTGCACTACGGAAATAGTAGTCTCGGCAACATGGTCTACCGCACATTTCTGAATGGCATTTACCACATATTCCTTGGCTTTCTTTCCTGCTTCTTCCTTCGCCTGGCTCTCAAGTTCCTTGTAAAGTCTGGCAACATCAACTTTAACATCGTCTTCCACAGATCTGAGCAATTCTTCTTTTGCCTGTTCGGAGGTCAGACCGGAAACACGTTCCAGTTCCTGTACTCCTTTCAGCTCGAGTTCATCTACTCTCTTTTCTTTCTTCTGCAATTCAGCAAATCTCGCTGTGCACTCTGCCTCGCGCTTCTCAACTGCTTCAGCTTTCTTATCAACGGTTTCTTCCTTCGATAAGACACGCTTCTCATATTTCTGCAGTTCGTTTCTACGTTCCTTGGTTTCCTTCTCCAGTTCATTCTTTGTACGGAGAGATTCTTCCTTTACTTCCAATAAAGTTTCACGTTTCTTTGTTTCGGCCGTTTTTAAGGCTTCATCAATGATGCCTCTGGCCTTTTCTTCAGCTGACCCAATCGTTTCTGCGTCTTTCTTAACTTTGTTATCCACAGAAACTTTACTAGTAATAGGAACTGCAATCAGTAGAGTGGCTACTACAGCGACAACTGCAACAATAATTGTTGTCACAGGAGCACCTCCTCAATATTTAGTTTTCATTGTGCAATCACAACAATACAAGTTTATCTTTTTTTTAGAATTATGTCAAGTTTTTCTACACAAAAATGAAATTTATATTTCGTCAAGGGTTCCTGTGAAAGTACTAAACAGCTGAATTTTGTTAAAAATTCCTCTCACAGGTAATATTCATCTCTTCAAGTACATGGGATATATCCCCATAGGAAAAGCCTCTTCGCTGAAGAAATCCCTGCAGTCTGCGCATTCCTTTTTCATCCAGAACAGTATCTGGCTGGCACTTCTTCTCTACTGCAACGCGGAGAATGGCCAGTTCATCTGGCTCTTCAATCTCTGCTGCCTCTTCCCAGGCTGCAAGGGCAGTCTCGCGGTCAATTCCTTTCCCGGAAAGCTCCTGGAGAATCTTCTGACGGCTCTTGGTACCCATGCGGAAGGAAATATAATTCATGGCATAGCGGTGATCGTTCAGATACCCATAGGAACGCACATAGTTCATGGCATCCTCTGTGGCTTCTGCTGAAAAGCCTGCCTGACGCAGCCGGTCAGACAGGCCTTTCTCTGTACGGTCCATATGCTCCAGAAGAAGCATTGCCTTTCTTCTGGCATTCTTTTGCTCTTCAGGTGTAACCGCCATATTTTATTCCTCTTCTGCTGCCGGAGCGTCAGATTCTGGTGTAGTTTCATCTTGCTTCACATCCTGCTGCTCTTCCTCCTCACCTGGAAGAAGGTGATAATGGATACGAACCTTGCGTTCAATCTCATCGCAAATGTCCGGATGCTCTTTCAGGAACAGCTTGGCATTCTCTCGTCCCTGGCCGATCTTATTTCCTTCGTATGCATACCATGCACCGCTCTTATTCACAATAGAATTCTCAGCAGCAAGATCAAGGATATCCCCTTCCTTGGAGATGCCGGTACCAAACATAATATCAAACTCAGCCTGCTTAAATGGCGGAGCAACCTTATTCTTAACAACCTTGATCCTGGTATGGTTTCCAACCATCTCGCCGCCCTGCTTCAATGTCTCTACACGGCGTACATCAAGACGTATGGATGAATAGAACTTAAGGGCACGTCCACCAGTAGTTGTCTCCGGGTTACCAAACATAACACCAACCTTCTCACGGAGCTGGTTGATAAAGATCACAACGCAGTTAGACTTACTGATAATAGCGGTCAGCTTACGAAGTGCCTGTGACATCAGACGTGCCTGCAAACCTACATGACTGTCTCCCATGTCACCATCAATCTCTGCCTTGGGAACCAGAGCTGCAACGGAATCCACGATGATAATGTCAACTGCACCGGAACGAACCATGGTCTCTGTAATCTCCAGAGCCTGCTCACCATTATCCGGCTGGGAAATGTAAAGATTATCAATATCTACGCCGATGTTCTTCGCATATACAGGGTCAAGAGCATGCTCGGCATCGATAAAACCGGCAATTCCGCCTCTTTTCTGAACCTCGGCTACCATATGTAATGCAACAGTGGTCTTACCACTGGACTCTGGTCCGTAGATTTCTATAATACGTCCCTTCGGCACACCGCCTACCCCAAGTGCAATGTCAAGGCTCAAGGAACCGGTAGGAACAGTCTCCACCTGCATATTGGCACTGGACTCACCCAGTTTCATTACAGAGCCCTTGCCATATTGCTTCTCAATATGTCCAAGAGCCGCTTCCAGCGCTTTCTTCTTCTCTTCATTTATCATTATTCCGATCTCCTATTCTTAATAATCAGACAAGTCCGTAGTAATTTCTGTAATCATTAACCGGACTGTATAACCTGTTACCATTCACAAAAGGCACCTGGCAGAACCTTATCCGTGAACAGCAGCCAGGATCTGTTACTGTTCACTCCGTTCACAGTAACGCGCTTCGCGATGCACAGAAATCATGCAAAGCATGATTTCGCGCCGCAATTCTCGGGTTTTCTGTGAACTTTGTTCACAAAAACACCTCGCGGAACGTTACCAGTGAACAGCAGCCAGGATCTTCTTGCTTGCGCAAATACGAACCTATGTTCGTTTCTCTGTAGTACATACTATCTTAAATCAGTTCACTTGTCAAGCCCCTACTCGCCATATAAAAATTTTATTTTTCATGTTAAGCCAAACGAACTGTAAAGTTATTTTCACCGGTGGAATCATCCCGGAATACGGGTGTGAAATTCTTGTATACCCGGAGACAGACAAAACTCCGGTAAATTTTGAAATGAATCGTATACGACTTTTATATTGTCGTTTTCCTGTCAGTAATTCTACTATATAGCAAAACATCCGGAATTACAAGAATTATTTCCTGCAACCCGGATGTTATTTACTATCCCATTACTGTTCACTCCGTGACCAGTAACACTAGCCCCTCTTATCCCTGGCTAAGCACGCTTCTGACATGATCCACTTCTTCCCTTGTTGCCTGAGCTGCCGGCACATAATAGCCTCTTGCACGGGCAATCTGGTAAATCTCCTCCTGGGACATCTCGCACTGATTTCTCATCTGTTTTAAGGTTTGTTTCAGCTGAGGATTCTCTGTCTGAGGGATCATCTCCCCATAACGGGTCAGTTCACCGTTAATTCCGGCAAGGGTATCTGCTACCATCACTTTTTCATTCATCTGCGGCACCTCCTACTGTAAATACTGCATAAGCTGATTTTTGCAGTCCACTGCCGACTGGGCAGACTTCTGGAAAAACTGTTTTACCTGGGCATCTGTAGCCTTACTTGCATACTCCTCCATTTTACAATGGGTGGTGTCAAATCCGCCGATCAGGTGACGTAAATTCTGTAGATCCAGTTCTGAAATTTGGTTCATATAACCTGCCTCCTGTTAAAATATGTTACTGTTCACTCCGTTCACAGCAACGCGCTTCGCGATGCACAGAAATCATGCATTTGCATGATTTCGCGCCGCACTTCTCGGGTTTTCTGTGAACTACGTTCACAAAAAACACCTCGCGGAATGTTACCAGTGAACAGTAACTAAAATATTTCTGTAGCGAAAACCAACAGTATGGAACCTTTGTTTTCGACAGCCTTCAAATGTCCATATATACAAAATACAGGAGAAAATTAATCTCTCCTGTATCCTGAGGCGGACACTTTACAGAAAGTAGTATGTCCGAATTTCATCTTATTATGTACCGTATATATTATGTACCATATATATCTATATCCGTACTTTAAATGGCATATTTCTTACAGAATCCTTATTCCCCGATCAGCCAGTTGTACATCTCTTCATACTGGCGTGCGGAATTACTCCATGAGAAATCCTTTGCCATAGCCCGGTCTACCATCTTATTCCATTCGCGCTTCTTGTCATAGTAAATGCGCTCTGCATAGCGGATCGTGGAAAGCATCTCATGTGCATTGTAATTGCTGAATGAAAATCCAGTTCCTGTTCCTTCGAATTCATTGTAAGGCTCTACCGTATCCTTCAGACCACCTGTCTCTCTGACGATTGGAAGAGTACCATAACGAAGGCTCATCAGCTGGCTCAGACCGCATGGCTCAAACAATGACGGCATCAGAAATGCATCAGAAGCTGCATAGATTCTGTGAGACATGCTCTCATCGTAATAAATCTGTGCAGAAACCTTGCCATGATATTTCCAGTCAAAGTGACGGAACATATTCTCATAGCGCTCATCTCCTGTGCCAAGAGCTACAATCTGTACACTATCCTGACAAAGCTCGTCCATGATATAAGCGATCAGGTCAAATCCCTTCTGATCTGTCAGACGGGAAACAATACCGATCATCATAGCCTTCGGATCCTGCTCAAGTCCTAAATCTTTCTGTAGCTGGATTTTATTCTTAACCTTCTCCTTACGGAAAGTGGTAGCATTATAACGAGCTGACAGATTAATATCTGTCTCCGGATTAAAATCATTATAATCAATACCATTTACAATACCACGCAGACTATTGGAGCGTGCACGGAGCAGTCCGTCCAGACCTTCGCCATAGAACGGTGTCTTGATCTCATCTGCATATGTATTACTTACTGTAGTAACAGCATCTGCAAATACAATACCACCCTTCAGGAAGTTGCCATCCTTGTATGCTTCCAGCTTATCCGGTGTAAAGTAGTAATCGGAAAGTCCTGTAAGCTCCTTGATCGTCTTCACATCATATACACCCTGGAATTTCAGGTTATGTATGGTCATGATGGTCTTAATTCCCCAGAAGAACTGATTCTGCTGGAAGCTGTCGTGCAGATAAACAGGAACAAGACCAGTCTGCCAGTCATGGCAGTGAATAATGTCCGGACGGAAATCGATTACCGGAAGTACGGAAAGCACTGCCTTGGAGAAGAATGCAAATTTCTCCAGGTCCCACGGAGCACTGTCATATGGCTTCGGTCCACTGAAATAATACTCATTATCTATAAAGTAGAACTTAATGCCATCATACTCCATCTGAAGAATACCTACATAACAGTTCTTATATCCAAGATCCATGTAGAAGTGTGTGACATATTCCATTTTATCTTTCCATTCCTGCTTCATGCAGGCATATTTCGGTAAGATCACGCGAATATCAAAATAACGTTTATCAAAGCATTTCGGCAGTGAGCCGGCTACATCAGCCAATCCTCCGGTCTTAATGAAAGGCACTGCCTCTGATGTTGCAAAAAGAATTCTTTTCATCCAAAAAACCCTCCTTAGTAATAGCAAATAACGTTACTGCCACTTAATGCCAGTAACCTGCTTTTGTCTTTTATTATACCCCAAATTCGGCTCATTGGAAAGAACGATTTTTATATTCCAGTCTGATTTTGTCAGCAATCAGTGCAATAAACTCGGAATTGGTAGGTTTTCCTTTCCCATTGCTCACTGTATAGCCAAACAGCTGGTCAATGGTATCCATTTTTCCACGGCTCCATGCAACTTCAATGGCATGGCGGATAGCCCGCTCCACGCGGCTTGGCGTTGTCTGATGGCGTTTGGCTATGGTTGGGTATAAAATTTTTGTAATAGAATTCAGCATTTCCATGTCATTTACGGATAAAATAATGGCATCCCGCAGATACTGATAACCTTTAATATGTGCAGGTACTCCGATTTCATGTATAATATCTGTCACATCCGTTTCCAGATTTCCTGGATTGTAAGTATTTTCCTCTTCCTTTTGTCTTGGACGGTTCATTTCCCTGGCGCGTCTCTCTCCCGCCCGGCGGATGTGTTTGATCCGGTTCAGCAGCATTTTGTTGTCAAAAGGCTTCAGCATAAAATAATCTGCTCCAAGATCAAAAGCGTCCTCTGTGATCCGCTCCTGTCCCACTGCCGAAACCACAATAAATGACGGCACTTTTTTCAAATTTTCATCGTGACTGAAGCGCTCCATCACTGAAAGTCCGTCAACTTTTGGCATGATAATATCCAGTACAACCACGTCAGGCTGTTTTTCCTTTATGATGTTACAGATTTCTTCTCCATTATGTGCTTTTCCAACCAGTTTCAGGTCTTCGTCCTGATCAATGATCTTACTCAGTACCTCCACCATTTTCTCATTATCGTCCGCAATTGCCACATTCAATTTTTCCATGAGGCCATTCTCCTTCTACTATTTTGAAAATTCTCCGGCAATCCACAGCCGGAAAGTTGCTATATTTCTGATATCAGGAACCAAACGCGTTTTTCTTCCCAATATCTTCCTATCACCTGTACAAAACAGCAGGGCCCTGTTTGCTCTTGCACATTTTTCAGAAAAATTTTCCTTTGCTGTAACAACGTCTATTATAGTGGAACTGCCATGGGGAAATCAAGCCGAAACTGCCGTTTTTACTGCATTTTCGTTCGATTAGTTTCGAGTTTTTTTGCGTCTTTTAGCGACAATAATTTCATTTTTTCTGAGGAAATTTTTATATTAAGACAGCGTTTTACACCGACTCTCAATTTAACACAGTTTATTTTTTTCAAGTTTTATGATTGAAAGATATGGAACAGGTTCATAAAAATACAAGAGTGAAATCATGATTTTTCTCCATACTAGTACAGTGAAAATTAAGTTTCTGCTATATTGACGCAGGATATGAAAAATCAGACAAGTCAATATGGCGGTTACTTAATATTTACTGTACTAGAGTGTGTTTGAAAAATCATTCCCGCAATCTGCACGCCCCACTTTGCGGTATATTTCACCCGAATTCGGTTGCCGTAGCCCGCTACGGCGCCCTCATCCGGGCGAAATCTCCCACAAATTGTGACGCACATCTTGCAGAAAGCCTTTTTCAAACACGCTCTAGCACAGTGAAAAACAAAAGAAAAGGATGTGAAAACATGTACCAGAAACGAAAATACAAACATTTTATCCTGCTCTGTCTTGTCCTTGACCTTCTGGCAATGGTATTTCTGGGATATCGTTATCTGGACCGGAAAATTCCGGATGAAATACACATTGACAAAAATTCAGGACTTGACCTTTCCCAGATTTCCAATCTTCCTTTTGTATCTTTCGGAGATACAATCACTGCTTCCGGGGAAGGAAGCTACCAGCTGCCTTGCAGGCTTTTTGGAAAAATAGCTTTCAAGAATATTAAAGTGAAACCAACAGAGGCAGACACCATTCTGGTCAGCGGCAGCACAGTGGGGATTTACATGGAAACAGACGGAGTTCTTGTGATCGACACCGGAGAAATCCTTTCTGAAAATGGACAGATGCAGGATCCGGCAAAAAATATTTTAAAGCCTGGCGATTATATTGTTGCACTAAATGAGCAGAAAATATCCTGCAAGCAGGATTTAATTAACGATCTGGAAACTATTGATGGAAAGCCTGTTACGGTAAGCGTGCGAAGAAATAACAGTACCATTCCGGTCTCTCTCTCCCCGGCACAGGATGCTTCCGGAAAGTACAAGCTTGGAATCTGGGTCCGGGATGACACCCAGGGAATCGGAACCCTTACCTATGTAACAAAAGACGGAAATTTCGGTGCTCTTGGCCATGGAATCAGCGATATCGACACAGGAAATCTTTTGTCAATAAAGGGAGGAAATCTTTACTGTGCCCAGATTCTCGGAGTGCAAAAAGGGGAAAAAGGAAGTCCCGGAGAACTTTCCGGGCTGATCCGTTACAGAAATGACAATGTGATCGGACAGATTCGTGTAAATAGTTCAAATGGAATTTACGGCAGTTTCACCAACAGTTCTGGCAATAATATTACAGAGCTCCAGGCCGCAGCTTCTGCTTCAGATGATACGGTCAATGCTTCTGAAAGCTTTAACCAGTCCAAAACTTCTTTCTGGGATTTTGCAGACAGTTTTTCCGGAAATGATTCTCTGCCAATTTCCCTCCGCCAGATGAAAATCGGCTACAAACAGGAAGTACAGACCGGTCCGGCTTCCATTCTGTGTGATGTAGGTAATGGAGTAAAAGAATACGATGCAGAAATCACCAGAATCGACATGAACCACGAGGACACTAACAAAAGTTTCATCATCCATATCACCGATCAGCGGCTTCTTAACACCACCGGCGGCATTGTCCAGGGCATGTCAGGCAGTCCCATCCTGCAAAATGGAAAAGTAATCGGTGCGGTAACCCACGTTTTTGTCCAGGATGCGGCAAGTGGGTATGGAATTTTTATTGAAAACATGCTGGAGCGTGTCTGAAAAAGGCTTTCTGCAAGATGTGCGTCACAATTTGTGGGAGATTTTGCCCGGATGAGGGCGCCGTAGCGGACTACGGCAACTGAATTCGGGCAAAATATACCGCAAAGTGGGGCGTGCAGATTGCGGGAATGATTTTTCAGACTCGCTCCGGAGCCTGCCTGAAAAAGCTTCTGATATATTCAGAAATCCCCTGTCAGACAGGAGCCTGTCTCACAGAGGATTTCAACTTACATGTTTGAAAACTCATTTTCTCAATCTACAAAAAGGAATTATGCCTTGCACTCCCTGGCCAGTTTTTTCATCTCCCTTGCATTTTCCAGCACAGCGCCAGTGATCTGGGCACCCCCAAGAAGACGGGCCAGTTCGCGGATGGAGGCTTCTTCATCAAGGGGATGAATCTGAGTGGTGGTCTTGGTGCCTTCAACCTGCTTCTCGATCTCAAAATGGGAATCTGCCATGGCTGCGATCTGGGGAAGATGGGTAATGCAGAGCACCTGATGATGATGCCCGATCACTGCCATTTTCTCAGAAACCTTCTGAGCAGTGCGTCCGCTGATTCCCGTATCTATTTCATCGAAAATCAGTGTTTCGATCTGGTCACGATCTGCCAGGATTGCCTTCAGGGCAAGCATAATTCTGGAAAGCTCACCGCCGGATACGATTTTACCAAGGGGCTTCAGACTTTCTCCCGGATTTGTGGAAATTTCATACTGAATTTCATCATAACCATTCTCTGTAAAACTGCTTCTTCTGGAAAACGTGATGGCAAACTGTACATCCAGAAAATTTAAGTCTTTTAATCCCTGAATTACCTTTTCCTCCAGCTGATGGCTGTATTCTTTACGAATTTCCGAAAGACGGCTGCAGGCTGTTTCCAGCTGTTTCTCTGCCTTTTTCAGTTCTTCCCTGGCAGCCTCGAAAATTTCTTCATACTTCTGAAGTTTGTTCAGCTTTTCCTGCTGTTTTTTCTGGTATTCCTGGATTTCTTCGATACGCTGACCGTATTTGGCTTTCAGACCATTGAGCAGATCCAGGCGGTGCTCTGTCTCATAAAATACGGACTCATCAAAAGTCATGTCATCCATATAGGAGGACAGCTCCCTGTTAAAATCATTGAGAAGTCCGTCCACTTCGCTTAAGGTCTGGGAAAGGGATTCCAGCTGTTCATCGTACTCTGTCACTCTGGAAAGCTCCCGAAGAGCCTCTCCCACTGCTTCCCCGGCTCCCTGTCCGTCATATCCGGTAAGGGCATGGGCACTTTGTAGGGAATCGATAATTCTGCGTCCATTGGAAAGCTTTCGATACTGCTTTTCCAATTCTTCGTCTTCTCCTGGAACCAGAGATGCTTTCTCAATCTCATTGATCTCAAATTCCAGAAAAGCCATTTCACGATTCTTCTGCTCTTCATCCATATCCAGAGATTTCAGTTCTGCCTGACATTTCTTATATTCCTGATAGGCAGCTTTCACCTTCTCTTTTTCCGGAAAGATTTTTTCACGGCCGTAAGCATCCAGGATTTCCAGCTGTTTCTCCTCATAGAGAAGGGACTGGTGCTCATGCTGCCCGTGAATGTCAAGAAGACAGGCTGCAGCAGCCTTCATCTGGCTGACAGTGCTTGTCTCCCCATTTATCTTATTAATGCTCCTGCCGTCCATGATTTTTCTTGACATGAGGATCTGTCCGTCCTCTGGATAAATATCAAGTGCAGCAAGTGCCTCTTTTGCTTTCGTATTTTCAACCTGGAATAAAAGCTCTACCAGTGCATAGGGCGCATTTTCCCTGATCATGCTTCTGGACGTCTTTCCTCCCAGGATCAGCTGCATGGAACCGAGAAGAATGGACTTACCGGCACCAGTCTCACCGGTGAGGATATTCAGCCCGGGTCCGAATTCCACTTCTATTTCATCTATGAGTGCAAGGTTTTTTACGTGTAAATGTACTAACAAGGTTGACCTCCTTACGTTACTGTATTCCCAATGGACAGTAACTCCTTACTCTTTTCTCATACTCTTATAAACAGGCCTAATTGCCCATATGTAATGTCAGGCAGCGATATGCTTCAAAGCAACACATGCCTTCAGATAGCAACAATCGAGCAGGAAATCCCTGCCCGATCCACTTTATGTTCTCAGTCAGCTCTGAAACCCGATTGAAAATTCCGGTCATGCAAACTGTTTCCATTTTTATCTTCTGTTCAAAATACTGCCCAGCTTCTCCATGACACCCTCCGCCAGCTCAGAGCTTTTGCAGGCACACATAATCGTGTCATCTCCTGCAATACAGCCCAGGATTTCCGGCCATTTCAAGGCATCCAGAGCTGTGGCAACTCCCATTGCCATTCCGGTAACTGTTTTGATCACTACCAGATTCTGTCCAACCTCAATGGACACAACCGCATCATTTAACACTCTTGTATACTGGTCCCCAAGCCCTGGCTGTGTATCCTGCAGGATGGCATAGCGGGATTTCCCGTCTTTTCCTGCAACCTTGGTCATTTTCAGTGCACGGATATCTCGTGAAACCGTAGCCTGTGTCACCTTAAAACCGGCTTCATTCAATCTGGCTGCAAGCTCTTCCTGTGTATCTATGTCATATTCTTTTATCAGTTCGATAATTTTCTCATGTCTTGCTAATTTCACTTCTTAACCTCCCCTGCAAAGATTTTCTGCCCTGAAGTCTGTTAAAAAAAGCTGTCACTTACAATACCCCTTTTTCAAACAAGCTCTGAAGGAACCTTTGCAACGCATTCTGAAAATGATATTATCAATAAAATTCCCATGCGGAAATCAACACTTATAATAATATTTATATTTTATACATCAAAAATCAGCTATCCCTCATTTTCTGTCTCAACACTTCAACGAAACTAAGATGATTCAGCTTCAAAATCCTGGTTTTCACCTCTGCCTTTCGGATCACAATCTTATCTCCTGTGATCATTGGAATCTCAGAATCCCCATCAAAAGAAGCCAGTCCTTTTTCGCAATCCTGGTGACGTCCCTCTCCCATTTCCACCGTAATCACATCTTCCGCCGGGAAAACAATGCTTCGGCTGTTCAGAGTATGTGGCGCGATCGGTGTCATAATCGTCATCTCTCCACTTGGTGAAACAATAGGACCGCCAA
The DNA here is from genome assembly GCF_040914025.1 of Ruminococcus sp. RTP21484sp1_RTP21281st1_A8_RTP21281_210402. Classification (NCBI taxonomy): domain Bacteria; kingdom Bacillati; phylum Bacillota; class Clostridia; order Eubacteriales; family Oscillospiraceae; genus Ruminococcus; species Ruminococcus sp. RTP21484sp1_RTP21281st1_A8_RTP21281_210402. The sequence goes on along the minus strand of NZ_JBCPGE010000044.1, from coordinate 15,213 downwards.
CAGAAAGGCTGTATCCTGTCGAACCTGTAGGTGTGGAAATAATAATTCCATCAGCGTTATAAGAGTTCAGATATTCGTCATTGACAAAATTTTTAAATCTTACAACACGAAGGGGACCTTCCCTTGCAATTACAATGTCATTTAAGGCAATATCCTTGCCGATGACCCTGTCTCCCCGGTAAACAGTCCCGGAGAGCATCATTCTCTCTTCCACCTCGTAGACATCCTCCGTAAGCTTGTCAAGAGCCTGGTATACAGACTGCCTGTCCACCTCAGCCAGAAAGCCCAGATTTCCAAGATTGACTCCCAGAAGGGGAATCTGACTGCGCTTCTTATCGTGAGCCGCCTGAATGTCTCTGGCCGCCTGCAGAAGGGTTCCATCACCGCCAAGTACGATAATGCACTGTGTTTCTTCTGGAATCTTTCTTGGATCCGTATAGTGGAACGGACCTGCGGTCTGTCTTCCAGCAAGCTGAACTTCACAGTGTCCGCCTCTTTTTCCAAGATAATCCACTACCCGGTCTGTAAATTCCAGATTTTTATCTTTTTCATTGTTGGTTATAATATAAAACTTATTCATAACAAAGTCCTGTATCTGTTTACTGCCCCTGTAAGCAACAGCATTCAACTGCATACTATTTTTCTGCCGGTTTATCCAATGCTCCGTGTGCCTGTGCAACCACATCCTCCACTTTCACAGTAAGACTGTCCGGAACCTCCGTTCCCTCCGGTCTTTTCTTCAGATGCAGAAGATATTCAATATTTCCCTCTGGTCCTTTGATCGGAGAAAAAGAAAGATGGCATGGCTCGAGGGAAATACTCATAGCGAAATCCCTCACCTTCTCTATCACTTCCTCGTGTACAGCAGGATCACGGACAACCCCTTTCTTTCCCACCTTTTCCCTGCCAGCCTCAAACTGGGGTTTTATCAGGCAGACGATCTCGCCATCCTCTGTAAGAAGGTTTCTCACAGGTCCCAGTACCTTTGTCAGGGAAATAAAGGAAACGTCAATAGAGGAAAATGCAGGTTTCTCCTGGATATCCTCCGGTACCACATAGCGAATGTTGGTTTTCTCCATGCACACAACTCTTGGGTCGTTGCGAAGCTTCCAGTCCAGCTGGCCATATCCCACATCAATAGAATATACCTTCACACCGCCATTCTGAAGCATACAGTCTGTAAAACCGCCTGTAGAGGCGCCTACATCCATGCACACCTTCCCCTCAAGACTTACATCAAATTCATTCATTGCTTTTTCAAGCTTCAGGCCGCCACGGCTTACATATGGAAGAGTGTTTCCTCTGACTTCCACTTTCACCGTTTCAGCAAACATGGAACCTGCTTTATCTTCCTTCTGACCATCTACATAAACCTGTCCGGCCATGATATATGCTTTTGCTTTTTCTCTGGAAGGTGCAAGAGCGCGCTCCACCAGCATCATATCCAATCGTTTCTTCATTCTCTTATTCCTTCTGAATAGCTACTTGAAATTTTCTTTATCTTCTCTGCGATGGCATTGGCGCTAAGCCCCAGCTGTACCCTAAGACTGTCCACACCTCCATGAGGCACAAAACGATCCGGAATAGCCACCGGCAGCACCTGGATACCAGGATGATATTCTTCCATATAACCGCATACCTGCTGTCCAAAGCCACCATTTTGCACATTTTCTTCTACTGTTACCACCAGACTGTGATTCCGTGCCAGCTGATCCAGCAAAGCTGTATCTAATGGCTTTACAAATCTGACATTTACAAAAGTAGGATCAATTCCTGCCTTCTGTAATTCACTGCAGACATCTGCACAGATCTCCACCATGCTTCCAAGTGCCAGAACTGCTACCTTACAACCGCTGTGAAGGACTTCACTTTTCCCCATCTCCACAGCTGTCTGATATTCCTGCAGCCCCTGATATGCGTTACCTCTTGGGTAACGGATTGCTACCGGGCCATCCGCTTTCACAGCAAAGCGAAGCATTTCCTTTAACTCCCAGTCATTCTTCGGTGCCATCACTGTCATTCCAGGCATCATACTGAGATAGGAAATGTCAAAATTGCCCTGATGTGTCTCACCATCTGCACCAACAAGCCCAGCCCTGTCCACTGCAAAGATCACATGAAGCTTCTGCATGCACACATCGTGAAGCATCTGATCCACAGCTCTTTGCAAAAAGGAAGAATAAATGGCAACCACCGGGATCACTCCGCCAAGTGCCAGTCCGGCTGCAAAGGAAACCGCATGCTCTTCTGCAATTCCCACATCAAAGAACCGGTCCGGAAATCTCTGGGAAAACTTTTTCAGCCCGGTACCATCAGGCATGGCAGCTGTAATGGCAACCAGCTTCTCTTCTTCTGCCGCTACCTGGCACAAAGCATCTGCAAACACATCCGTATAGCCTGGACAGACCTTCTTCTGGGTTGGCTTTCCAGTCTTGATATCAAACGGTCCAATTCCATGAAACATATCCGGGTTCTGTCTTGCAGGTTCATAGCCACGTCCCTTTTCTGTAAGAACATGAACCACAACCGGTCCCTTCACACGCTTTGCCTCATTAAAAAGGCGCATCATCTGGCGCATATTATGCCCGTCCACCGGTCCAAGATAGGTCAGTCCCATATTTTCAAAGAGCATTCCTGGAATAAAAAGCTGCTTAATGCTGCTTTTCGTCCTTCTCACAGCATCCACCATAGCGGTTCCCACACGGGGAATCTTTTTTACCGCCTTATTCAGGCTCATTTTCATTCCGGTGTATGCTTCTGCAGTACGGATCGCACTGAGATAATTTGACATTCCTCCTACATTTGGAGAGATTGACATATTATTGTCATTTAAAACAATTATAAAATTGGTCTTCAATTCAGCTGCATTATTCAGCGCCTCATAAGCCATACCGCCTGTAAGCGCACCATCGCCGATCACAGAAACCACATGATAATTCTCTCCAAGAAGATCCCTTGCATGCACATAACCAAGGCCTGCAGAAATAGAATCTGAGCTATGTCCCGCGTCAAAAGAGTCGCAATTGCTCTCCCCTCTTTTTGGAAAACCACTCAGTCCGCCTTCCTTGCGCAGGGTCTCAAATTCACCTTTTCGTCCGGTGAGGATCTTGTGAGTGTATGCCTGATGGCCTACATCCCAAATCAGCTTGTCATCTGGAAAATCCAGTACATTATGCAGTGCCAGTGTAAGTTCTACCACTCCAAGATTGGATGCCAAATGTCCTCCTGTCCTGCTGACGGATTCAATCAAAAAGCTTCGTATTTCTTCTGCCAGCTGAGGAAATTCAGCCAGAGGAATTTTGTGAATATCGTTGGGCTTTTTTATTTTATCCAGAATCATTTGTATCCTTCTTTCACTTCCTGCGTCCCACCAGCTCGTTCACCAGAGTAAACAGGAATTCATTTTTCTTATTCAGTCCTTCAAGCAAAGTGACTGCCTCATCTGACAGCTTCTTCACCTGCTGCGAGGCTTTCTCAATTCCCATAAGTGTCACATAAGTAGTCTTATGATTCTTCTCATCACTGTGAATTGGCTTTCCCAGCTCTTCCTCGGTGCTGGTCACATCCAGGATATCATCCTGGATTTGGAAAGCAAGGCCGATATTTTTTGCTGCCTTTTCTACTATAGCAATCTCTTCTTCTGTGGCACCTCCGAGAATTGCGCCTGTCATCACAGAGGCTTCAATAAGTGCAGAAGTCTTATTCTCATAAATATAATCAATCATCTCACGGCTCATAGGCTTGCCGTCATTTTCCACATCCACACTCTGTCCGCCAAGCATTCCGTAAAGTCCGGTCTTATGAGATATCACCTTCAGCGCCTGAATCACATGTGCCTGACGATCTGGTGTATCTGCCTTGTCAAAAGCTGTAAGCATCACTTCATAAGCATAATTGAGAAGTGCCACACCACTCAGAACCCCCATGGCTTCCCCATAAACTTTATGGGTGGTAAGACGTCCTCTTCGGTAATCGTCATTATCAAGAGCCGGAAGATCATCATGGACCAGTGAATGGGTATGAATCATCTCCATAGCTGCCATAAAAGGATATGCCAGCTTCTCTTCTCCTCCAAACAGCCTTAAGGTTTCCAGGATCAGCATAGGGCGAAGGCGCTTTCCGCCTGCCAGAATACTGTAATTCATTGCCTGTGCCATAGTCTTCGCAAAACCTTCCTCTGCCGGAAGATAAGACTGGATCACTTTATTAATTTCTTCTGTTCTTTTTTTTAATTCATCTTGAAAATTCACCAAGGCTACCATCCTCATTCATCTGCAGCATTTTTTTCTCTACAGTATCAAGCTTATCATTGCAATATTTCAGAAGCTCCATTCCCTGTTTATAAAGACGAAACGAATCTTCCAGGGAGGTCTCACGGTCTTCCAGCTTTCCCGCCAGAACATCCAGCTCTGAAAAAGCCTCCTCCAGAGTTTTCTCTTCTTTTTTCTCATCAGCCATTATCCCGCACCTCCATCTTTATCGCTGCGCACATTGTACACAGAAGCCTTTTATGGGCTATGCACGATCTGCACGCTGACTTTATTTTTCACAGTCTGTATCTGCTCCGTAACTGCTGGCTTTTGTATTCTGTACAGACGCCTCTATTGTACCATCTGTAACATAAATCAGCAGACTATCCCCTTGTTTTACCTGGGAAACGCTTGTCAATGTCTTTCCTTCCTTATCAGAAACATAGGAGTAACCCTGATTCAGCTTCCGAAGAGGAGAAAGACCGTGAAACCGTTCCAGATAGAGGGACAGTCTGTGTCTTTTATCTTTTATCTTTTGTTCCATGGCAGACTGGATTCGTTCCTGCACATCTGCCGCATACTGCTGACGGTCACGCAGACGGCTCTCCGGATTCAGATACTGAAGACGTGTTCCATATCTTTCCAGTTTTGCCCTGTTTACGTCAATTTTATTCCACACTGCCCGTTCCAGCCGTTCCTGATACCCTTGCATGGAGTTCAAAAGAGTCCGGCAGTCAAAATAGGCGAGTTCTGCCGCTGCTGAAGGTGTAGGGGCACGAAGATCCGCCACAAAATCCGCGATGGTAAAGTCAGTCTCATGTCCCACTGCAGAAATTACAGGTGTATGGCACTCAAAAATCGCCCTTGCCACCTCTTCTTCGTTAAAAGCCCATAGTTCCTCGATAGAACCACCGCCCCGTCCTACAATGATCACATCCACGCCTGCCTCGTCCAGCATGCGGATACCACGTACAATACTGGCCACTGCTCCCTCTCCCTGCACAAGTGCCGGGTAAAGAATACTCTGGATAAAAGGATTTCTTCGGGTGGAAACGTTGATAATATCCCGGATCGCAGCACCTGTAGGAGATGTGACAATCCCCACTCTGTGGGCAAATTCCGGTATGGGCTGCTTGTACTCCTGTGCAAACATTCCCATATCCTCCAGCTCCTGCTTCAATGCCAGGTATCTTTCATAAAGCGCACCAGCTCCCTCTAAAGTAATCTCCTTCGCATAGAACTGATATACGCCATCTCTTTCATAGACATCTACTCTGCCCCCGGCTATCACCTTGTCTCCGTCTTTCATGCGGAAAGCAAGACCTCTTCTGGAACCTGCGAACATAACGCATTTCAGTGTGCCGCCTTCGTCCTTCAAGGTAAAATAGATGTGTCCTGTGGAGTGGTATTTACAGTTGGATACCTCTCCCTTTACATAAATATTCTGTAAAAAATAGTCCTGGGTAAACATGTTCTTCACATAGCGGTTTACCTGACCAACAGAATAAACATTATTCATTTTTATTTTCCGGTGCCCTGGAGCTTACATTGCGGTTGACAACTACCACCTTTTTGGAAGGATCCTTTACCTTGAAACCGGACTTCGGTCTTGCAGAGGTCTGTTCTTCTTTCTTAGAAGATGCCTTTCTTGCAGCAACCTTCTTATCCGGGTTGGCAATTTTTCCAAGGATTCCGTTTACGAATGCACCGGACTCTTCAGAACCGAAGCATTTCGCCAGTTCTACAGCCTCATTGATGGCAACTCCTACCGGCACTTCCTCTTTCTCATATTCAAGCTCATACACAGCCAGACGAAGAACTGTCAGATCAACACGGTTCATACGGCTTGTCTTCCATCCCATACTGATGCTGTTCAGCTTCTCATCAAGCTCATCTGTGTGGTTCATAATGTTCATATATTTGCGGCTGATATAGTCCCGGTCGCTCTCTTCCAGATTCCCAATATCAGCTAAATATAAAGCCAGCTGCTCTTCCATTTCTTTCTGTGTATTAAACTCGCTGATAAAAAGCAGCTTAAAAATATGTTCTCTCTGTTCCCTTCTTCTCATGTTTCCTCCTACTATCTGTAACTCCCGAAAATCCCTGCAAAGAAATGCCAGCTCACGCAGACATTCATAGAAAAAAAAGGAAAGGTTTACTTTCCTTTTTTCGTTTACTTGCTTTTTTCATTCTCCATATCTACGCTTGCAATATGAATATTGACATCTGCAACCTCAAGTCCTGTCATGTTCTCAATGGCTGCTTTTACTTTCTCCTGAACCTTCTTGCTGGTCTCAAGGATATTCATGCCATATTCAATATTCAGGGTAAGGTCAACGCTTACCACACTGTCAACAATTTCAACCTTAACTCCCTTGGAGAGATTCTTCATTCCAAGCTTGCTTACCAGCTCATTGGTAATATTACCTGCCATGGAGGCAACTCCGTCTACTTCTGTAGCGGCAAGTCCGGCGATAATAGTAACGACCTCATCTGCGATCTGAACCTCACCGATTCCCTCAATATCCTGTATTTTATATGTTGTTCTCTTCTCTGCCATGCTTACAAACCTCCTAGGTTTAATCTGCCGGCTGCCGGAAAATTCGCATCTTTCCACGAGGCCAGCGTCAAATCTGCCTTACGGCGTATTTACACGAAACGGATCATCCCACGCATCTGCGCAGTTCTATTTCTATCCGAGACTTTCTTTAATTATAGCAAAATGCGTCAAAAATGAAAAGAGTTATTTACTGAATTCTGTTAATATTAAATCCGGATTTCTGTCTTCTGTCATGCCCACACTCCATGCATTGATAAACAGAAGCAACGGATTGCCTTTCAGATCTGTAACCTTCTTCATGTCAGAAGTTCCGACGATCTTGTCCACCTGAATCTCATCCTTGTTCGCAATCCATCTGATGTGCTCATATGGCAGATTTTCCAGACGAATTTCCACATTATACTCGTTCTCCAGACGATATTTCAAAACATCAAACTGGAGCACACCAACAACGCCCACAATGATCTCTTCCATATTTCCGTAAAGCTCCTGGAAAATCTGGATGGCACCTTCCTGTGCGATCTGGTTAATTCCCTTTACAAACTGCTTTCTCTTCATGGTATCCAGAAGTCTTACCCTTGCAAAGTGCTCCGGTGCAAATGTAGGAATGCCCTCAAATGCAAATTTTTTTCCAGGCGTACAGATCGTATCTCCAATAGAAAAAATACCGGGATCAAATACACCGATAATATCTCCTGCATAAGCCTCCTCAACTACATGGCGGGACTCAGCCATCATCTGCTGGGGCTGAAGAAGTCTCATCTTCTTATCCCCCTGTACATGGTAAACCTCCTGGGAGGCATCGAATTTGCCGGAGCAGATACGCATAAATGCAATTCTGTCACGGTGAGCCTTATTCATATTTGCCTGAATCTTAAATACAAAAGCAGAAAAATCATCGCTCATAGGATCAACAAGACCTGTGTCTGCCATTCTTGGAAGAGGTGACGTAGTCATCTTCAGGAAATGCTCCAGGAAAGTCTCAACACCAAAATTGGTAAGAGCTGATCCAAAGAACACAGGAGTCAGTTCTCCCTTACTTACCATCTCCTGATCGAACTCGGCACTTGCGCCATCCAGAAGCTCGATTTCCTCCAGAAGCTGTTCTTTCTGCTCCGGATCCATAACCTCAAGTGCATGAGGAGAATCCAGATCGATTTCCTCAATAGTTCCCTCCTTGGTACCTTTCTGGGTATCTGTGAAAGTAAGGATCTTATTCGTGTTGCGGTCGTAAACACCGCGGAATTTCTTACCGGAACCGATTGGCCAGTTAATAGGGCAGGTTGCGATTCCAAGCTCTTTTTCGATCTCGTCAAGAAGATCAAAGGTATCGTTGGCATCACGGTCCATTTTATTGATAAAAGTAAAAATAGGAATGTGTCTCATAACGCAGACCTTGAACAGCTTTCTGGTCTGTGCCTCAACACCCTTGGACCCGTCGATTACCATAACTGCAGAATCTGCAGCCATCAGGGTACGATAAGTATCCTCTGAGAAATCCTGATGTCCAGGAGTATCCAGAATGTTGATGCAGTAACCGTCATAATGGAACTGCAATACGGAAGAAGTAACGGAAATACCTCTCTCCTTTTCAATTTCCATCCAGTCTGATACTGCATGGCGGGCCGTTGCCTTTCCTTTAACACTACCGGCCAGATTAATGGCTCCGCCATACAGCAGGAATTTCTCAGTCAGAGTAGTCTTACCTGCATCCGGGTGGGAAATGATGGCAAAGGTTCTTCTTTTTTCTATTTCTTTCGTATACTTCGACACGTTTAGCCTCCTATTTGAATTCTCTATTTCAGACACGCTTGTATTCTTATATTTTTGCAGCATTCCTATTCTAGTATAAGGACTGCTGCACTGTCAAGGGGGTATTATCACGGATTTACTGTGGTATCATCATCAATATCCACGGAAGTCTCCAGTGATTCATCTTTATTTACCAGTTCTTCCTCGCTTTCATTTAACGGCGTGATCACAATATTTTCCGGTGCAATTCCCGTTTTTCTTTTCACAATGTCTTCAATCTGAGCTCGTTTTGCATCTGTCAGATCTGCTTCCGGAACCACCACGTCTGCCGTCTCTCCGGTAAGATTTACGATCACATTTTCGAAGCCTTTAGCTTCCAGAAGAAGTTCTGCTGCCGACTCTTTTTCCGTCAGATCCGCCATGGAAACCATGGTGCTCACAGCCTCCTGCTTCTGGTCATCTCCCAGATCCTGGTTGTTAATAATAGCCTGCAGGTCTGCTTTATTCTGTGAACGGATCTGTTCTCTGGAAAGTTTGGCCTGGGCTGCAAAATCAGAAGCCGCAGTAAGTACAGCTTCCCCCGGTGTGCTGGTGGTCTGATCCTGCACATCCGTAAGGCTGCTATCCGCCCCGTTCTCATCCAGAAGGGCTGTTTCATCGGTCAGATCATAGTCCACATCCTCCAGAATACTGCTGCTGTCTGCGCTTGCCTCCTTATTTTTCAGGCCAAGATCTACATCTGCAAAATTCAGGTATCCTGCAACTGCGATCAGAACCGCCAGTGAAGTAATGATTACCTGGTTCTTTTTCAGAATCTTTTTCACTTTACCTCTCCTCATTTCATTTTCATTACTTTAATTTTATGGGCATCCAGCTGAAATAATGCCATAACTCCTTCTACAATATTCCTGGAAACCACAGAATTATCTGCTCCTTCCGCCGCGATCAGCACTCCGGTCACCGCCTGATTTCCGGAATCGTAGAAACTGCTGCTGTCTTTTTCTTCCCCCGTCATAAGGAGCACCTGCACTTTTCCCACTCCTTCTGTCTGGGATAAAAGATCTTCCAGTTTTTTCTCCAGAACTGTCCGTTCTGCATCTGTATTTTCCTCAGAAGAAGCTGAAAAAAAGGAACTGCTTTTTACTTCCGGGGAGCTATCCTTTTTATTGGATACCGGAAGTGCAATTACCGTAAGCAGAAGTCCCAGAAGGAGAAGAATCACCCATTGTCTGCTTCCCATTTTCCCAAGCAAGGACTTCACAGTTTTCTTCCCGGATTCCCCAGTTTGCTGCAAGTTCATCTTTTATCCCCCCCTCAAGCTCTCCATCTGGCACCGCCTTCGTCCACAGGCAGGCTTTTAACAGCTCCCCTTCTATATGTACTTTGCATGCCGTCACTTCTATGCCTTTCTTTTTCAAAGATTCCGGAATATTTTTCTCAAGCTGCTCCTCCACACCTTTTTCCAGAAGGCTTTTCTGAAGATTTTCCATATCAAGAGTGAGCCGCTTTTTTTCCTCCTGCTGGTAAAGGCTGGAAAAGCTTTCCGGCAGTGTCTTAGCTTTTTCCAGAATGGAAAGCATAGGAGTGATCAGCATAGCCATCAGCAAAAGCCCCATAAAAAAACGCACATAACGCTGATATTTCCCGGTAGGCACCAGATGGATGAGCATAGTCAACAGAATATAAAATATGGCAAGGCATTTGATCCAGCTGTAGATGGCTTCTTTCATAATATATCACTTCCCGCATCCCATTTTTGTCCCATATCTCAGTCATATGATCAGGTTATTATGGTTCATTTCCGCTTACTGTTACTTTTATCCGCCTACAGACGCCATGAGAACTATAAAGGTAAGCACACACAGAATTTCCGCAGTCAGCATGATCCGCAGAAGCAGAGCACAGCCTTCTCCCATTGTACCAAGACAGCCTACGATTCGTTTGTCTGATACAGGCTGTGCCACTGCACCAAGGAAGCGATAGCTAAGGGATAGAAGACCATAATGAATCACAGGTCCGGCTCCTGCAAGAAGCAGAACCACCACCGCCATTGCTCCAAGACAGTTTTTCACAAGCAGTGCCCCTGCCAGAATCAATTCTGTTACCGCATTTACGGCATTTCCCACAGCCGGAATTGCTCCGGCAGTTCTGCCCAGGGCAGTTCGTTTGATGGCATCCATGGCAGGCGCAACCAATCCTCGTACCGCCTGAAGCCCAAGGACAGCCCCAAGCATGGTTTTCAGGCTCCAGCTGATCATAGTTTCCAGAAGCTCTGCCATCTTGCTTAACATATCCTCTTTGGAAAGATGGTTCACCATACAAAGAAGAACATACAGATTAGCCCCTGGCAGAATCAAAGTGAGAAGAAGCCATTCCACCAGCCACACCAGAAGAAGAACCCCCTGATAAAATACAGATGCCGTGACAGCTCCCGATGCTGCTGAAACTGCCACGAAATAAGCAGGTGCCAGGCCTTTCATAAACTGAGTCATCCATTCCAGCTGTTTTCCAAGAGAAACTCCAAGCTGCTGATAGCTGTTCATTAGAATGGTAAATAATAAAAGATATACCATGTAAAAACTTACCTCTCCAATCTGGCTGTTTTCAAATACCTCTGCAAAATTTGTAAAAACAGCAGCTGCCAGCACCAGAAGAAGAATGCGAAAAAAATTAGCCCGTTCTTTTTCCAGCCGGTCAAAAAAGAGGCTGCGCAGAAATTGCTGCACCGCCTCTTTTGAAAATACTGTTTCGCCGTTTATCATGTTTTTTAATGCTGTTCCTATGGAGAAGCTGTCCTCTCCCAGCATTTCATCCATTAAAGTTTGTACCTGTTCGAAAGACATGTCCGAAACCAGCTGCTCCGTAATGCCCTCAGAATCAGCGGAAGCTGCACGATAGCCAATACCTGCTGTTACTGTTTTCTTCGTTGTTTTCTTCGTTGTCTCTTCCTCTGTTTCGACTGCTTTTTCACCTGTAAAACTCTCTGTTTCCATGCTCTCTGCATTTACATTTATTTTTCTGGTTCCCATCAGAATCCATACTGCAAATAACAATGCAGCAATTACCTGCCATTTTTGTTTTTTTCTCCAGAACCTCATACCATGAACTCCTGAATCGTCTTCAGAAGCGCCATAAGCACCGGCATACTCAGCACCATCACCGACAATTTACAGAACAGCTCGATCTGAGCCGCTGTTGTGCTGTAGCCTGCATCTTTACAGATTCCGGAGGCAAACTGGCCGATGTAGGTAATTCCGATCATTTTTACCAGTGTGGAAATATATTCCGTATCCACTGGAAGTGTTTCCTGGATTTTTCCCAGAGATTCAAACAGATAATAAATTTTCCCCACAGCAAGCCCCATGATCACAAGGCCAATTCCAACTGTAATAAAACAGGCGTATTCCGGTTTGGTTTCCTTCATAAGAAATCCAAGAATAACACCGCATACGCCTAGTAACGAAATCTTTATAATGTCCATTTTCCACCTCCTGAACACAAGCGACAGGATATTGGTGAATCAGATCACAATTCAAATAATTTTTTTATGCTGTCAAACAGCTCATAAATATATGGCACGATCCAGAAGAGTACCACAAGGAGCCCTGCCAGGCTGACTAAAAAAGCCTGTTCCTCTCTGCCGCTGTGCTTCAGAACCTGAGAAAGTACGGAGACCAGAATCCCCACAGCAGCTATTTTAAAAATAATACTGACTTCCAAGGGGGCCTCCTTTCTTACCGTTATCTGCCTTTACATAATCGTTTCCCAGGCAATTTTCCCAGATATTTTATGAAATCTACCACAACAGGACTGCCAGCAGAATTCCGCCCAGAATTCCCATGCTCTGATATGTTTTCTGCTGCTTTGGCATAGCACTTTTCAGAGTCTTTATCCTGTAGCCTAACTCTTCCTCCAGAAGTGTCAGCTGTGCCACCTGCATTTCCCTGTCCAGATATCCCAGTTTTTCGCCCAGAGAAAGAAAGCTTTCCCTCTCTTCCTCTGAAAGTCTGTAAAGGGGAAGCAGTCTTACCGCGCACTCCCTGAAAATCTCATCAAAGGTAATTCCAGGCCGCTGCTGAAGCCATCCTGCAGTTTCTTTGAGAAAAAGCCTGTACTCTCCTGGCATTTTTGCTGCAGCATCAAGAAAGGCATCTTCCAACGTCGCCCCTGTGCAGCGGATTTCCCCTTTCAGTAACAGAAGAAGCTGCGCCAGTTTTTCCAGAATTTTCAGTCTGGCTGTCAGTTCCATGCTTTTACACAACCCAAGACCTGTTCCGGAAAAAAGGATCAGAATGATTCCTGCTGTTTTCAACAAGGCCTCCCGTTTCTGTCATAAATTCCAAGTATGGTTCCCGCATGTTCTCCCTTGTCCAGGAAAATATACCGTTCAAACACTCTTCTTCTCACCAGCCTTTCAAAATAAGGCTGATGGATCACGTCCTCAATGGAATTTCCATGAGCGGTGGCGATTACTTTACATCCACTGTGAATCACAGATTCCACAGCTTTAAAGTCTTCTTTCCGTCCCAGTTCATCTACGGCCACAACTGCCGGAGACATAGAACGGATCAGCATTTCCATCCCTTCTGCCTTCGGACAGCCGTCCAGCACATCCGTACGCATGCCAAGGTCATTCTGTGGAACTCCCTGATAGGAGCCGGCAAGCTCACTTCTCTCATCTACAACGCCAACCGTTACCCCCGGCATTTTTTTCTTTTCCTCACCATTGCTCAGCTGACGGATAATATCCCGGAGCAGGGTTGTTTTCCCTCCTCTTGGCGGAGAAACGATCAAAGTATGAGCTACCCAGTCTTTTTTGCGGATATAGGGCATCACCTGGTCTGCGCAGCCTACCACTTCGTGAGCCAGACGTACATTGATACAGGAAATATATTTCATTCCCTGGATCTCATTGCCGTCAAGAATCACCTTTCCGGTAACACCTACCCGATGACCTCCCTGAACAGTGAGAAATCCCTGGCGCATTTCATCTTCATAGGAATAAAGGGAATAACCACTTATATATTCCATGGTTTCCTTCAGATCTTCCCTTGTCACCACGTATTTGCCATCATGGTCGGTAAGGAAACCCTCACCTCCGTCATAGGTGTAGAACAGCGGTCGTCCTACTCTTAACCGTATCTCATATATTTTGTCATAATCAAGGTTTGCATTCATCAACAGTCTGCGGATATTGCCCGCAAACAGGTTCTGAATCTGCTCTGCTTCTATGTTGTATCACCTCTCAATTTTAATATATGTGGACAATCCCGGATTCATTCTTAAATAAATCCACCAGATTTACAGGCTCTAGAGCGTGTTTGAAAAATCCTTCTAATACTGGCTCACATTACTCTGTATGCTCTGCTGGTATTCTTCCATTCTGGGAAGGCTCAGTTTTAAAACCCTGTCCACAATATTCACAGACGCTGAACTATATGCATAAGCAGCGGATTCAAACAGCACGTACAAGTCATCCCCATCCACAAAAATCTGTTCGATTCGTTCCGGAAACCGATAGCTGACAGCAGAATTTTCATCTACATAAAGCCTTTTATCGGATTTCTCATAAAATACCACTCTGGAAGGCAGAATTCCAAAGGAATGAGACAAAAGAAGCTTGTCGTTATAAAAAGTCATTCCCTGTGCCTGTTCGGAAATGGTGGAATAATCAAGGGGAACTGCCATCCCAAAGTTCATTCCCAGACCTTCATCCATAGTATTTATCAGGTTTCCCTGAGCATCCACTGCATATCTTGCAATTGCACTGTCTGTATATTTTGTAAAGCAGCCAACGTACAGACACCCATCATAAAAGGTCATGAAGGAATCACGGACGATTCCGTAAAGGCTGGCTACCTGGTTGGTCGCAATAGGATGCCTGCCCGCATCATAGTCATAATTTTCAATAGATTCCATGGTAAGACTCACTGCCTGGGCAAGCTCCTGCGTATTTGAAGAATACCATAGAATCTGATGTTCACTGTCATACGCCAGACCACCAACATGTGGCTGTCCGGGCAAAATAATTTCTTTTATAAAACGGTGCGATTCTTTGTTGATCATATAGATCACAGAATTATGCTTTTTCGCATGACAATAGGCACTTACAAAAACATAATCCTCTGTTACTGCCAAACCCTGCGGTGTCATAGTGGTACACATGGCCGGCATATCACCTTCACTGGTAAGAAGGGTTCGTGTTGCTTTCAGACCGGGAATAATATAGGTTCCGTATTCCCGCTCCTTTTTCCTGTCTTCAAAGGCAAATGCCATCAGCTCTTCTTTCTTGGAAAGCATCTGGATCTGTCCACGAAGCGTATAGTAAGCCGCTTCCTGATTGGTGGTTTTCCTCTTGGTGGGCGGCTCATTTCTGCCTCTGTATATAAAGGCATATGCCAGATAAGATCCCACAATGACCAGAACCATGATCAGGATCCTGAGCCAGAAAATGCGGTTTCTCCATTTCTTCTTTTTCTTCATTTATCTGCACTGCTTCCGCAATAGTACTCTTTTGGTAACTGTTCCGTACCTTCACAATTACATGCTTTACAATTGCATGCTTCGCGATACATAAAAAAGTGTCTTCGACACTTCAACTCCCCTGCCCCTCAATCTTGAGGGGATAGGGGTTTCTTTTTTTCAACTTTT
>NZ_JBCPGE010000043.1:0-37826 GCF_040914025.1 Ruminococcus sp. RTP21484sp1_RTP21281st1_A8_RTP21281_210402 | reverse complement strand
GAGCCGTATGATGGGAAACTATCACGTACGGTTCTTAGGGGAGGGAAGGACAGTAATGCTCTTCTCTTACCCGACTATGCCAGTGTAGAAATGCTATACCATCCGGAATATGCCGGGTGTCCCATGGCTGTAGGCGGGGATCCGGAAGCCAGGCATGGGATTATATTGACCGCCAATTACATTGCAAAGAAAAAGGGGGTAAAGACTGGACAGGCACTCTGGCAGGCAAAAATAGCCTGTTCGGATCTTGTGATTGTTCCACCCCGGATGGATCTGTATCTAAAGTTTTCTTCTATGTTAAGGGAAATCTATGGAGAGTATACGAATCTGGTTGAACCGTATGGATGTGATGAAGCCTGGTTAGACGTTACGGACAGCACAGTTTTAAAAGGGGGCGGAAGGAAAATCGCAGAGGAGATAAGCAGGAGGGTGAAAAGAGAACTGGGAATTACAGTCAGCATTGGGATTTCCTGGAATAAGATTTTTGCCAAGCTTGGAAGTGATTACAAAAAGCCTGATGGGATTACGGCATTTACGAAGGAAAATTACAAAGAACTGCTCTGGAGACTTCCGGCTGCAGATCTTTTGTACGTCGGACGTTCTACCAGAAATACATTAAACCGTTATGGGATTAAAACAATTGGCGAGCTTGCCCTGTCGGATCCTAAATTTCTGGAACGTTTATTGGGAAAAATGGGTCTGGTGCTTTATACTTTTGCAAATGGATGGGATGAGTCGCCAGTATCACCCCAGGGATATGAAGCACCTGTTAAATCTATTGGCAATAGTACCACAACTCCCAGGGACTTGGAAAATAACCTGGATGTGCAGATTGTATTGATGGCGTTAGCGGAAAGTGTTGCAGCCAGGCTTCGAAAACATGGGTTTAAATGCAAGGTGGTATCCATCAGTATCCGGGATAATGGGTTATATTCTTTTTCCCGGCAGAAAAAGTTAGAGCGTCCCACGGATATTACAAATGAGATTATGAAAGCTGCCAACGAGCTCTTTCGAGAACATTATAACTGGCAGCATCCGATCAGAAGCCTGGGCGTTCGTGCAGAAAGTCTGGTATTATCCGATATTCCTATACAGTTTAACTTATTTGTGAGCGAGGAACAACGAGAAAAACAGGAGAAAATGGATCAGGCGGTGGATGACATCCGCAGACGGTTTGGCTATTTCAGTGTGCAAAAAGCTTTTATGTATCAGGATAAAGCTCTTGCAAGTCTGGATGCACAAAGTTCCCACACGGTTCATCCGATAGGGTATTTTAATGGGAGGTAATTGGTAAATGGAAAATGCAAAAGTATATGTGGATGTCCTTGTCAATTTTGACAAAGATGGAACTATGAGCCCGGTGGACTTTATCTGGGAAGATGGGGAAAAATATCATGTGGACCGTATTCTTGCAAGGGAGCGCTGTGCTAGTCGAAAAGCAGGTGGAACCGGAATTTGTTACACCGTAATGGTGAATGGAAAAGAGAGTCATTTATACTATGAATTTGATAAATGGTTTATGGAGAGACGATGCTCCTGATACGTGAAGCTGCAGACTGTCAGAGAAAACGAAAATACAATATATGGAAACATGTAATTGACGCACACTATATATTGTGCTATTCTATAATCGAATTATCGTTTATGCATAGCACTCTATACAGGGAAATTTAGTTCTGGTGCGAATCAGAAGCAATCATTTGAGACAATAGATCTGGAAAATATAGAAAGACATCAAAAACCTGGAATGGATTTTTGGTGTCTTTTTTTGTTGTCAAAAATTCCAGAATCCAGGCAAAGGGAGCAAATACAATGGAAAGGAGTTACTGGATAATTCAAAAAAAATATAAGCATATCGGAGGAAGAACATGGAACAGAAAACTTTGGAATACGAAGGAAGTCTGTGCAAAGAAGAACTCATTTTGAAAGTGGATTCTTATCGTTGCAAAAACAGGCTTTTTATCGCAATGATCAAGAAAAAAGATCAGGAAGAGGAACTGTATGACATTTTAACAGTAAGCTTGCCAGGTGAGAATATAAAAAAAAACGAAGCATTTATCTCAGATTTTGAGTGCAAGTATAAGCTTTCGTTTATCCGAAAATACAAGCTTGGAGAAGTGCTGCAAAGAGTGGAGCATTCTGGATTTTGTGATTATCGGCTGGTGCGTTTTGATTTGGAAAAGCTGGCAGAATATGATCGGGAAGGCGTAAAAAAGTTTCTTGCAGAACAGGAAGGAGGACATGCATAAATGGAAAATGCCGGGAACCGAAAAACTTTAGAACTATAAAGAGGGTGATGGCATAAAAGATGAAGAGTATGCAGGCTATTATTGCCTAGTACTGGCAATTGTGTGCGGGCTGAACGCAGCGGAGGCCTGGAAGATCTATCAATATGGACCGGATCATCCGTTAAGTAAAAAAATCCTGAAGCATAAGATCAGGGATTCCTCCCTGAAAAAGCTGAAGAAAAAAGAGCAGGAAAAAATGATGAAAAAGCTGTTTCTGGAAGGATACAGTAAAAATGCAATTGCAGAAGCGTTTGAATGCTTACCGGAAACCGTAACAGCAAGAATCAAAAGAGCAGAGGAGGATACGAATGGAACATAGAAATATAAATACAGTTGGAACGATATTTAATGACTTTTTAGTTTAGCTTTAAATGATGAAATATTGCTCAAAATTGACAAATCCGCTAGATATATAGGTGGTGAAGTTAATTCTATTATGAAATGTGACGAAAATGGGAATATTGATCCAAATGTGAATGTGCGCGTTGCATTTACGTTCCCGGATGTCTGCGATTAGCAGATTACATCTACGTCCATTTCACAATATATAGTGTCATCTCATGTTATCTTGCACTGATATTGTGTGTTATTTGATACCATTTAGTACTAGATAACACTCAATAACACACGGAACCAACAATTTTTTTGAACACCAAATGTGACAGTTTCAAGGTTAATTTTTGTCCCCTTCATTGATCTTTTGGTACTACTTAGTGATATTTGGTGTCATATAATTATTTTCTTTTCCTGCGCTGCTATCTAATGCCATTTAGTCCCATTTGATATTATTTCATAAATCAGCTTTCAAACACCATCCACCGAATTATAACCGGCCAACGAAAAATGTCTCCTTTACCGATACAATAAAATGTTGATTTCAAAAATTCTTTCTTCGCTATGTCTCAGCAACTTCTCTGATATGAATTTAAGTTTAAAATTGAATAAAATTATTTTGGATAAAGAAAAATATTTTGTTGAAATTTATTGACAAAATTGTGAACAAATGCTATATTGAAAGTAGCAATTACATAACCAGGCGCGGTCGGATTCAAATATGAATCTGTTTAAGGAAATCCAGTGTGACTCTGGAACTAAACCAATGAGTGTTTACCTGTGTGAAGCAAAGATGCTTTGAGTCAGCATATCCAACACGTTGTATAGGCGGAGCTTCCTGCGATCAGGAGGACTCCGCTTTTATTGTCTAAAAGCTGTTTTCTATGATCAAAGCGCTTGCCCGATGATTAAGGGTTTTTGAACATGGAAAATAGTTAGAAAAAGGAAGGAGGGGCCTAAGGCTAAGGCAAACGTAACTCTATTTCTGAAAAAACACGTAGAAGACAATGGATGTCTCAAGAAGGGAGAAATCAAGTATGATGAACAAAATGATTAAAAAACTCAGTGCAGTAGCAATCGCAGCAGCAATGACTCTTAGCACAGGTGTGGCAGCACAGGCGGCAACTTTAAAGGTATATTTTAGAGAGTGGCATCAGGGTACTACTAGCAATACGTATCTTGGAACTGAAGACCTCACTACATTTGGAACTGAACCTGTTCTGGAAGTATCAGGCGTCGAAAGTACGATAACTTATAAACAGGCATTAGAAAAAGCTGCAGCTCAGACAAAGTATAATGGTAAATATTCTTTTGTATGGGATAAGGATCATGCAGAATATTTAAGTGCTATTAAAATTGGAAACGAAACTTGGGGAATTAAGGGCGGAAACACTGAAGAGGAGTACGATGATAACGACCAAATGATCGGTGCTATCTGGGTTGGAAGTGCCTGGAGCTGGTATCCAGGAGATAAACTTACGTTGAAAGATACATCTTCATATCCAAAGACTACCCTTGGTGAAACTTATTTGCCAGTTAAATCTGTAGGAAATGATAAAGAAGTTGTCTCAATGGTGTTAAGCTATGATGAAACAAGATTTGGATGGGGTACAAAAGCAGATAAAACGGGTACAAACTAATGAGAATAAGATATTGTATAATTTCTGCGTTAACAATATCTTTAATTGCTTCTGCGCCGCTTAATGCGAGCGCAGAAGCTTTAAATGATTCATTCTGTAGCGCAGAAGAGATTGATGAAGATATAGATAATGTAAATACATATGATGAAGATCTTAATGATGATTTTATATCTAATGGAAGCGTAGAAGACACAGAAGTGTTTTCGTCTCAAATGGAAGCATATTCTACGGAAGAAGATGATTCTACCACCGACGGATGGACTCCTTTAAAAAAAGAACCTAAAATTTCTTTTAAATATGACAGTGAAACCCAAACACTTTCATTTAAAGCTTCGGAACCATGTGCTTTACCAGATACTGTGTCAAATGGAACTAGAAGTGATTGGTATAAGCTTAATAAGGAAGTTGGAAATGCGTCAACAGTTATAATAGGAGACAACATTACTAAAATTGGAAATTTGAATTTTGATAATAGAAAATCTTCATATCCAAATTTAAAGAATGTTGTTTTAGCTCCATCTGTAAAAATGATTGGGCGTTCTGCCTTTTATGAATTGTCAGCTTTGGAAACAATTAATCTTGAATCAGTTACAAGCATAGATCAAGCATCTTTTGCTGAAAGTGGTTTAAAAGCACTTAATTTTAATCAAAGTGATGTTTCAATTGGTGTAAATGCGTTTGCTGATTGCGAGTCTTTGGAAACTGTTAATGTGAAAGGGCTTACTTATATAGGCGAATCTGCGTTTGAAAGTTGCTCAAAACTAACTTCTTTTACGTGTGATTCTACTATTCCTCAATTAAGTTCAGCTGTTTTTAAAGGCTGTAGTTCATTGAACCAAATTAATCTTAAAGCAGTAAAAATTGAAGACTATGCATTTATAAACTGTGCAGCCTTATCTCATTTTGATTTTTCTGAAACAGAAAATATAGGTGCTTATGCGTTTGCCTATACACCTATAAAAAAAGCTAACTTTACATTGTTAAAAACAATTGGAGAAGATGCGTTCCTTGAATGTTCTAATTTTACGTCCATTTGTTATCATGGTAGTAAAACAGAATGGGATGCAATTGCAAGCGGTTCCAGCTATCCAGAAGAAGCTACAATTCATTATAAAGAAGATTCCGTAGATGCAACGCCAGCAACTTGTACAGAGCCTGGATGGAAAGAAGTAGGAGTATGTGACATATGTGGTCAGCATTATTCTTATCAAAATGATACTGAAAATGTTATTCCAGCATTAGGTCACAGCTATTCTGATGAATATACTGTTGATAAACCAGCGACTTGTACAGAAGAAGGCGAGAAGAGCAAACATTGTGAAAATCCAGGCTGTGAAGAAAGAAATGATGTCCAGAAAATTGATGCTCTTGGACATGATTATGTTGAAACAACAGTAGCACCTACCTGTACTGAAAAAGGAACTCTTACCAAAACCTGTAGTAGATGCAACGATGTTGTTACAGAAGAGATTCCAGCACTTGGACATGATTTCGCCAAAGACTACACTGTAGATCTGAAAGCTACCTGCACAACTGACGGTAAGCAGAGCAAGCATTGCTCCAGATGCGATGAGAAAACAGATGAGCAGAAAATTCCAGCATTTGGACATGATTTTACATCTAAAGTTACCAAAGAAGCTACTTGTACAGCTGATGGCGTGATTACCAAAACCTGCAGCAGATGTGATGTAACTGAAACAGAAGCAATCAAAGCAACTGGACATAAGTTTGGTGACTGGAAAATAGCCGCAGAAGCAACTGTTTTCGCACCAGAGCAGCAGGAGAGAATCTGTGAGACTTGTGGAGAAAAGGAGACAAAGACAGTAGGTACTGCTTTAAAAGCGACTGCTACTGTAAACGCTTCCAGCGTAAAGCTAAAAGTAAAACAGTCCACCTCTGGCTTGAAGATAACAGGTTTTGCAAAAGGTGATTCTGTAAAAACATGGAAATCCACCAATACCAAGATCTTTACCGTAAAAGGAAAAGAAAACGGAACCTGCAAGATTAAAGCAAAAAAGGCTGGTACTGCAAAACTCCAGATCACTCTTGCAAGTGGCCTGAAAAAGACTGTAACTGTGAAGGTACAGAAAACTGCTGTAAAAACCACAAAGGTTACCGTAGCTAATACAAAAGTAACAGTTAAGAAGGGCAAAAAAGTCACCCTGAAACCAGTGGTAACTCCATTTACCTCTAAACAGAAAGTTACTTACACCACTTCCAACAAGAAAATCGTTACTGTTTCTAAGAACGGTGTCGTAACCGGAAAGAAAAAAGGAACAGCAAAGGTCACTGTAAAATCCGGAAATAAATCCGTAAAGGTAACTGTAAAAGTAAAATAAGCACCAATAATGGAGGCTCTTCTTCCGTAAGGAAGAGGGGCCTTTTTTAAAGGGAAGGAGTCTGAAATAAATGAAAAAAATAGGACTATGGAAAAAATTAGCCAGTTGGCTGCTTGTTTTTTTGTTAGTTCTGCAAATTCCGGTAAACGTGTTTGCGGAAGGATGGATCAGCGAAACTGATATTTCTGCAGACAACGATTTTTTAGAAACGGAAAATGCTGCTAATGTTGAAGAGGAAGAAAACACCGATTTTGTTGATGATGAGAAAATAGAAGAAACTGAAAATGATGGTTTTACCGATTCGGAAAACCTGTCAGAAGAGGAGAATACTCTTTTTAATAACGGAACCGATCCGGAAGAATCTAACGAAGAAGCCCAAGAAGTACAGGTTACGGTAAGTGTCAGCAAAGATGGAAAGTTCTTGAATGATAAAGACGGTAATCCGATGGCTGGGCGATCCATTACGCTTACTGGCAAAAGTACATATAATATGGACGATACCTTAAAGCTGGCTCATGATCTTTATTATCCGGGAGGTTCAGAGGTAGGATATGATTACCACGAAGATAAAAATGGGATATATGATGGCATAATATATAAATTGTGGGGATATGACAAGAGCGATGTTCCAAATATTAAGTCTGTATTGAATTATGATACCCGAAACCTGGGTTCTGCTCTCAGTCGTACCGTACAAAACGGTGATGAACTGCATTTTTTTATACAGGCTCGCAGCGGCAAGGATAAGTTTGCGTTTTTCACAGAAAAAGAAGCAACATATACCCAGGGACAGAAAATAACACTAAAGCTGAGGCAGCGTAATGACTATGGTGGAAGTTTTTCAAATTGTGCGGATGCTAGTATTTATATTAACGGTGTCAAACAGGAAGGCTTACTTACAGACTCAGAGGGAAATGTAACACTGCCGGAGTTAGAAGCTGGTCAGAGTTATTTTGTTACTGCTGAAAAATTAATTACTACTGCTGAAGGAACAGAAGTAACAGATATTTCTGCCGCATATACAATTGTTACAGTTGTTTCTGCAAATGAACAGCCGGGAGATTATATCAACAAAATTCATTTGCGTGTAGAAGCAGGAGAAAAAACAAAAGAATTTGAAACGTCTGCTATAGCTGGAGAAAACGATTTATGGATTCCCGCAGAATATAGTAGTGGAAATTTTTTTGCCAGTGTTGATCTTGCTGATAATACACCAGATGGTTCAGTTGTTTATGCTGTCTATCCCAATCCACAAGATGGAAGTATCTGTAGAGTTAAATTATTAGATGGAAATGACACTTTCCTAAAAAACACAACTGTTTTTCAATGCTCTAATGTTACTTCGTCTATAAAGTTTGAAATCCGAAAAAATGGAGCTCTTTTGCAGTCTGTAAATGTTCCTATATATTATAGAGCACATCTAACAGATATAGAATTAAAAGACTTTTGGGGACATGAAGTATCAACTGGTTTAAAGGATACAATAGATGACCAGAGTCTTGAAATAAAAGTACCATGTAACTCAGAATATTTTGACTTGGATGCAAGCACTAATTATGGCAGTATAGAAGAATTATTCTATAATACAAACAAACTCAATATTACCGGAGCAGAAACGGTTTCTATCCCTACAGGTATTCGTTTTTTTCCAGATTGGGAGACTTATAATGAGTGCAAAATATCATTTACATTGGAAAAAAACGAAGAATATCATACATCAAAAGATACAAACTATACGATTATCATAACTCCTGGAGATATAGATTATACTCCAGAAGTAACTTTAGATATTTCTGGAAAATACGGAGATGTTTATAAGAATTCCGAATCTCCTGTTCTGACGGCAAATGCAGATGTACTGAAACCGGAAAAAGGAGTATTAAGTTATCAATGGTATTATGTCGTTTTACCAGATAGGGTTTATGTTCCTGATTATATTAGTTTTGATAAATACGTTAAAATTGATTGTGAGGAAAAAAGCTATAAAGTTCCCACGGATTCCGCTTTCTCTACAAGATATTACTGTTGCATTGTCAATTATGAGATTGATGGAAAAACATATTCTTCAAAAAGTAAATTTACAGAAATTGCAGTAGTATCAAATGAACTTGAAATTCCAAAGATAGAAACTCAGCCGCAGCCTATTTCCTGGATTAAGGGGAAACCTTTAACAGAAACGCTGGAAGTTGGCTTAAAAACAGTAGTAGATCAAGGAAATGCACAGTATCAATGGTATAAAAATACTGAAAGCAATAATGAAAGCGGATTCGCTATTGCTGGAGCAACCCAAAGTTCCTATAAACCGCCAGTTTCTGAAATTGGAACTACATACTATTATTGTCAGATTTGGTATAAGCGTAACGATTTGTTTTATGAACAAGGGAAAAATGCAGAATCGAATACTTTAACCAGTGAAAAAATAGTTTCTGATCCAGTTGCTGTTACTGTTACGGAAGAACCGCTGCCATGGGAAGGAAACGGATCAGAAGAATCCCCATACATTATTAAATCAGCTTCTGATCTGGAAGCATTGCGTGAAAAAGTAAATAAAGACGGATTTGCTTTTTCAGATGCTTATTTCAAAATGGATGCGGATATTACTCTTCCAGATGGATGGAAACCAATCGGAGCCACTAAGGATGGTAGGGTAAACCTGCAGAAAGGTGCAAACTTAAATGCTTTTAGCGGTATTTTTGATGGAGCCGGTCACACAATTACAGTTCCAGAAGGCGGACTTCCGCTGTTTGGATATGTCAGAAATACCAGAATCCGCAACCTGAACATCTATGGAAAAAAGATTGCTGGTTACGGACTGGTTAATAATTTTGAAGGTGTCGGTCTTTCTGGTAGTGCAGTTGAGATTGATAATGTAACTTTAAAGAGTGGCTCCAGCACCTTAAAGTCCGGACTTCTGGGAGCCAATAAGACTGTAAATGGTTATGCCGGTTGTTCTGCTGCATTTGTAGCAACCATTACAAACTGTACTATTGAAAAAGGAGTTGTCGTTGGATATGACAAAAAACAGAGCCAGATTGGTGCCATCGCAGGGCGTATGCAGGGAACTATCAAGAACTGTGTGAGTTATGCAGATGTTTATGGAACAGATTATGTAGGTGGTATCATTGGAACCCGTGATAATGCTATGGGAACCTGTGAAGTCATCGGATCTGAATTCTATGGTACAGTAACTGCTTCTGGGCAGCATGCCGGAGGTATTGTTGGTGGCGGATATGATAGCTCTTCAGCTCCAAATGGAACAAAGGTTACTATTAATAACTGTGTATCTGAAGGAACTGTTACAGGTGCAGATAAGGTTGGCGGCATTTTAGGTGGAGATACCTATGTGGCACAGACTTGGGATAACTGTCAGTATTCCCTTAGAAATAATTCCTTCACAGGAAAAGTCCAGGCTACTGGTGAAAATGCTTCCTATATAGGTGGAATCATTGGTTTCTATGACAGTCTGAACCGGATCGATGCGATTTCGAATAATTATTATTCAAAGGATTGCGGAGCTACAAGTGGTATTGGATTCGTAAAATATATTGATACCAGTAACACTTCCCATGAGACATCAAGCGGATCTACCTATTTTAATACAGAAAATGGTACTACAGACTGCCCGGAGATAACCGGCTGTGGCTGGAAAACAGGCTTTAACCGTACTGACGATCCTCTCGGGACAGATATGGATAAACTGTTTTCTACAGAAGGTCTGCGGATTACAGTAGATTCCCTGGAGATTAGCGGCGATTACCGTACTGCATTTGATATTGGGGAAGACCTTGATTTTACAGGAATGCAGGTAAAAGCCCTTATCAGTGATGGTACCGAACAGGAGGTCCCGTGGACAGATCTTACCATTGAGGGATATAACAAAAATCAGCGTGGAGAGCAGACCTTAAAGCTTTCTTATAAAGAAGCTTTTACCCAGCTGACCGTAACTGTACTGAAGAAGGATGCCGGAACGATCACCGTCAGCCTTACCCTTCTTGGAGACAGCGTACATAACAGTGATACAGACGGAACCTGCCATACCTTATATAATGATAACCTGGAAACCTGGATCAAAAAGACAGATTACAAGATGGATGGAAATGCAAATGTGCTTGCAGTATTAAAGACTGCTTTTGCAGAAAATAACATGACCTATCGTTCTGCAAAAGAAGAGAATTATATTGCCGGAATTACACGGGCAGGAGAACCGGAACTTGCTGAATTTACAAACGGGGATTATAGCGGCTGGATGTACACTTTAAATGGTTTCCATTCTGATCTTGGCGTAAAAGAGCAGTATCTGGAAGATGGAGACGAGATCGTTTTCCATTATACAGATGACTACCGGAAGGAACACGAACATGAGTGGTCGGAAAGCTGGTCTTATGACTCAGAATCCCATTGGCATGAATGTGTGTCCAGATATGGAACCTGTGATATTACCGATAATACCAAAAAAGGCGGCTATCAGAAGCATATCTTCGGAGATGGTAAGGTAATAACTGCAGCTACCTGTAAAGCAGAGGGAAAGAAGGAATTTACCTGTCTGGTGTGCGGCTATACAAAAACAGAAGTTATTCCACAAACCAGCCAGCATTCCTATGATACTGGAACCGTCACCAAGCAGGCCACCTATACTGCAGCCGGGGAAAAGGTTTATACCTGTACTGTATGCGGAGCAACTAAGGCGGAAGTGATCCCGATGCTTACACACGATCATAACTTTACCTGGACAGTCATTTCCCAGGCTACCGTATTTGCTCCAGAGAAACAGGAAGGTATCTGCACTATCTGCGGTGCTAAAAAGACACGGGATAACGGAAACAAGCTGACAGCAACCATAAAGTTAAATGCAACGTCCATTAAGCTTCAGAAAAAACAAAGCACTACGAAAGTAAAGGTTACCGGTCTGGCAAATGGTGATTCCGTGAAATCCTGGATTTCCAGCAATAAAAAGATCGTGACCGTTGATAAAAGTGGAAAGATCAAAGCTGGTAAGAAGACTGGAAATGCAAAGATTACTGTAACATTAAAAAGTGGCAAGAAAGCCATCTTAAAGGTAAAAGTACAAAGTACAAAAGTAAAGACTACGAAGATAACGGGTTTAAAAACCAATTTCACCTTGAAGAAGGGCAAGAGCCTTACTTTAAAACCAGTTGTTGCTCCAATTACTTCCCAGGAGAAAGTTACCTACACCACTTCTAATAAGAAGATCGCAACCGTTACGAAAAACGGTGTGGTGAAAGCAAAGAAAAAAGGTAAAGTTACAATTACGGTAAAATCTGGGAAAGTTACAAAAAAAGTAAAAATAACTGTGAAGTAACCACGACTAAAGTCGCGGGCTTCTGATGGAAAGGAATAGTACTTATGGACAGGATCTCCTATTCCTTTTCCATCTTCCTGCTTCATCTGCCGGAGCCTCCCTTTTGGAGAGGTCTTATCCGGCTCTCGGAAGGGAGCCTTCTCCGTTCCGTCCATGGTATCCAGGGTGCAGGCTTTTGTGGACTTTACCCACGGCTCCTCCGCTTCCACGGAGTACCGGTGCTCTGTTACTGGTTACGTGCTGGTATACGGGTTATTTCCTTACGGATACATGATCTTTGGTTATGTCTCTGCGGTTGCGGTTACATGGTTACTTTTACGTCCATCTCTTTCAGGAGGCGGATGCCTTCCTTTAAGATCATCTGCTGTGCGTTGCCGTCCCGGTCATGGCAACTGCCGCATTCCGGACAGGTCCATTCCCGGACGGTGAGGTTCCTGACATCTATATTCTTATAACCGCAGCAGCTGCAGGTCTGGCTGCTCGGGAACCATCTGGAGACCTGCAGGAACCGACCCCCGGTACGTTCCAGTTTATACTTCACTTTCTGAAAGAACCCATACCATCCAACGGAAGCGACTGCTTTTGACAGGTGCCGGTTCTTCATCATGCCTTTGATGTTCAGGTCTTCACAGACGAACACCCTGCAGCTGTCTGCGATACACCGGGACAGCTTATGCTGGAAGTCCTTCCTCTGGTCAGCAGTCTTACGCTGTTCCTTTGTGACTTTCTTTTTAGCCTTATACCAGTTCTTTGACCCGGTATGGGTCTTACGGTCATACTGTTTCCTGGATAAGGCTTTCTGGAACCGGCGCAGGCGCCTTTCGTGTATCTTGATCCATCTGGGGTTCCGGATCTTCAGGAAACCTTCCTTATCCCCAAGGACTGCAAAGTCCTTAAGCCCCATGTCAGCGGACAGGATATCAGATACGGAGACTTCTTCTACCGGATGGATCTGGTCGATGACAGTCTCCATCCCAAGGGAGACTTCGTAGTTGTCACCCTGCCGGTTAATGGTCGCTTTCTTTATGGAAGTCCCGGACGGGCACAAACCTGAAAACGTCTTCCCAGCCGGGAGTACGATACGGACCTTTCCGACTTTCGGGAGTTTGATGCATGGCAGCCCGTCCTTATCCAGGGCAAGGGAAAGGTTGTTGTTTGTATGTTTGGTGGTATACCGGTTGCCGTTCGGCTTGAACCGGGATGCCTTCTTTGGAAACCCGGATCTTCCGGAAAAGAAGTTCCGGTAAGCAGAGTCTACGCTTTGAAGGGCTGCTTCCAGGGCGAATTTGTCTGACCTTCGGAGAAACGGGTTTTCTTCCTTCAGTTTTGGAAGGTATTCTTTTTTAAATGTTTCAACTCCAAGGGAGAGTTTCTTTTCCTGATACAAACGGATCCGCTCTTCCAGATAGCGGTTGCGAACAAACCGGGCATTCCCGATCTGCTGGTTCAGGTCCTGTGCCTGTTCCGGCGTCGGGAGCAGACGCAACACCTGTCCGTAATTGAGTACCTGTTTGCCGAACGGTTCCAGGGCTTTATTCTTCTGTATGGTGATGTCGTTTGCCCGTCCGTGGAACCGGAAAGTCCCATCCGGGAGCTGTTCTGCTGTGATTGCCATGCCGTACCTCCTGAGAGTTTTCTTACCTTTAATATGTTATTTTTCAGAAGGAATGGCTGGTTTTTATAAGAAATCTTACTGGAAAAATGGATGAAAAGAAGCCGCCTTACTCACGACTGAAGTCACGAGCATGCGGCGGCTGATTAGTCAAATAAATTCAACAAGCAGCAGTAGAAGATATATTCTGAATGCGGATTCATCCCGTCTCTAAGCGCAATACAGGCGGTGGGTGAGTTCACATGTCTTCTACTGTTGCAATATAAAGGTAAAGAAAATGGGCAGGATAAATTAAAAGAATTATGAATTACGATATAAAAATAAGGAAAAGATTTGCTATAATCTTTTGTTGTTTTCTCCTTTTCTGCAGCAATTTTGCTATTGGCTGTGGAACTGATAAAAATTCCGGGGAACCGGCTGCATGTACCATATCTATTGATTGTCGAACTGTGCTTGACAACATGGACGAGCTGAAGGAAACAAAAAAAGAATTTATTCCAAATGACGGCTGGATTCTTTCATCGACAAGCGTGAAATTTACAACAGGTGAAACTGTGTTTGATATTTTAAAGGACATTTGTGAAAAGAATAGAATACAAATTTCTTCCAGATACACGCCTTTGTATAACAACTATTATGTTGAAGGAATCAATCAGCTCTATGAATTCGACTGTGGCAAAAAGTCAGGGTGGATGTATAGTGTAAATGGAGTGTTTCCAAATTATGGAGCGTCTTCATATAAACCTAAGGATGGAGATAAGATTGAATGGGTGTATACCTGCAATCTCGGAGACGATGTAGGAAATCATTACGAAGAAAAATGATTTAGCAAATACACTTTTCTCGTAAAATAAGATCCAGCTGTTTGTTCTCTTTTAAGAGTTGACAGCTGGACTTTTTTCATATGTCTCAAAAAAGGCAACAATGTATATGCTCTATATTGCACGATGGAAATGCCTGTTGTTGACAGTTATTGGCAAAACTGTTATAATTTTCTAATTGATAGTGGTAGAATAATATCAATTTGACAAAAATTCTAAAAAGCATCTTATTAAACGCGGACATATACATTTATAAATGTATTAAAAGATTGTTTTTTGGGAAAGAAAGGCAAAAACAGAATAACCAGGCGTGGTTCGGTTTATAAGACCGATTTAAGGAAATCCGGTGTGATTCCGGAACTTCTTTTCCCTGTATAAAACGTTAGCCTTTAGTGAAAGACTGTGCGGAAACGTTTTGAGTCAGCATATCCAACACGTTGTATAGAGGTCAGAGGCTCATGTGTACAATGAGGCTCTGTTTTTGTTGCCTAAAAACAAAAGGAGAAAGAAATGATTTTATACCCAGAAGAAACCAGTTGGAATACACTGCGCTTTGATAAACGAAATTATACCATACAAAAGGCTAAAGAGCAGCAAAAAGAAATAATAAAAAAAATCCCAGAACAATATGTTTTTATTGATGATAGATGCTTTAAGAATGCCGGCAGAATAAAAGAAGTAATCCTTTCGCCTCAATGTAAAATAATTGGAAAACAGGCTTTTGAAAGCTGTCAGTTTCGAAAAGGAATTGATTTTCCCGCTACTCTTATAGAAATTAAGAAAAGAGCATTTGCAGAAAATCATAGTTTAAGACAGGCTATTTTTCCACCTTCCGTGAAACGCATAGGGGCACAATGTTACCGGGAATGTAATAATCTAAGAGTTGCAAAATTTGAGAAAAATAGTAATTGCACAGTAATTCAAGAAGGAGTTTTTGATTCATGTGTTAAGTTAAATGATGTTGTTCTTCCAGAAAAGACGAAGGAAATTGGAAGATGTGCCTTTTATAGGTGCAAAGAATTGAAAAAAATCACTTTTCCAAATACGCTCAGAAAAATAGGGGATGAAGCTTTTTACTTTTGCGGATTTGAAGAACTTCACCTTCCTGATAAGCTTGAAGAAATAGGAGACAGTGCATTCTTTCGGTGTAACAGTTTAAAATATGTCTTTATCCCTAAAAGTGTGAAGTCAATTGGCAGGTGGGTATTTCATGGCTGCAGCAAATTGGAATATCTGGAAATTCATCATGATCCAGAATATATAGGTCCTTGGATTGTCAATAAAAGTTGCACGATCCGATGTTATAAGGGTAGCAAAATGGACCATTATTGTGATGAATTCGAATTAAAGAGGGAGTATATCAGTGCCAAAAGCATTATTGATAAATGAAAAAGAATTTAAAATCGATCATTCTGCGGAGAATTTCATGATCGATACATTTTCTCTATATCATCCATTTATAAATTTTTTCTATTTTTGCGTGGTGTTGCTTTTTTCGATGTTTAATCAGCACCCGGTCTTTCTTGGAATATCTTACGCAGGAGCTTTTTCATATGCTGTGCTTTTAAATGGCTGGAAAAAAACAGCCAAGCAGAGTTTCCTTTTTACCCTACCTTGTTTGACTATTATAGCGCTTATGAACCCTCTTTTTAATCATTATGGAGTCACTATGCTCTATTATGTAGAAAGCAGCGGAAATTGGATCACACTTGAATCACTTGTATATGGTATCGTTCTTGGAGCGGTAATGTTCGTTGTCATTCAGTGGTTTTCTTGTTATAACAAGATCATGACAACAGACAAATTTGTTTATTTATTTGGAAAACTGATTCCTGCACTTTCACTTATTTTATCAATGGCTTTACGATTTGTTCCGAGTTTTTTGGGACAACTCAAATTTATCCGAAATGGACAAAAAGCCATGGGAAAAGACATTTCCGAAGGAAAGCTTTTAGACCGGATCCATGCAGGACTAAATATGTTATCCATACTTATTACATGGGCACTAGAAAACGCCATAGAAACTTCTGATTCTATGAGAAGCAGGGGATATGGATTAAAAGGAAGAACTGCTTTTTCTATTTATCATTTTACACGGAAAGATAAGTATGTCTTTGGAATTATGATCGGTTTATTTACAGTATTCACAGGAGGCTGTATGCGGGGAGCCTCTTATGCTACTTATGATCCTCGAATTATTCTTGCTGGTTTTTCGATAAATGGATATGAGGCCCCAGTAGTTGCTTCTAAAGCGTGGACGATACTTACTTATGTAAGTTTTGGCATCTTTTGTTTTCTTCCAATAATAATCGATGTAATAGAAAGCGTCAGCTTTTCACACAGTCGAAGGAAAAGTGCTGTGAATCTTGAAATGACTTACAAAAAAATCTATGAAACTCTGGAAGAGAAAGGAACTGTTTTATGAATCTTGTAGAAGTGAAGGATTTCAGCTTTTCATACCCGGAATGTTCGCACAAGGTTCTGGAACATGTAAATCTGAAAATAAAAGAAGGAACCTTAAATGTGATCTGCGGCAGAAGCGGCTGTGGGAAAAGTACGCTGCTGCGTCAGCTGAAGACGGTACTGGCACCGTCTGGAAATACAAGCGGGCAGATCCTTTACAGGGGTGTTTCCCTGAAAGACACCGATCACAGGACACAGAGCCAGGAAATCGGTTTTGTCATGCAGAATCCGGACAACCAGATCGTGACGGACAAAGTATGGCATGAACTTGCCTTTGGCCTGGAAAGCCTGGGCTGTGACAATGCCACCATCCGTCTTCGGGTTGCAGAGATGGCAAGCTATTTTGGAATCCAGCAATGGTTTTACAAAAATGTAACAGAATTATCAGGCGGGCAGAAGCAGCTGCTTAATCTGGCAGCGGTGATGGCTATGCACCCGTCTTTATTGATCCTGGACGAACCGACTTCCCAGCTGGATCCTATTGCAGCTTCGGATTTTCTGGAAACAGTCAAGAAAATAAACCGGGATATTGGAACCACAGTCCTGCTGACGGAGCACCGGCTTCAGGATATTATCCCCTATGCAGACCGCATTTTTGTGATGGATGAAGGCGGCGTATTTCTGGAGGGAACTCCAAGGGAGATCGGGACAGCCCTTGGCAGGGAAAAACACGGTATGTTTCTTTCCATGCCGGTTCCCATGCAGATTTATGTGGAGACCAGGAGCCGTCTTACCTGTCCCCTTACCGTAAGCCAGGGAAGACAATGGATCCGGGATTACATAGAAGAAAAAGGAATTACCAGAGAGCAGATCCAACAGGCAAACCAAAGGCTTGCCGGATTCACTCATGCCCAAGATAATAAATTTCCCGGCGAAGCAGCCGGATCCGAAGGAAAAGGGATTTTTGCAGGCTTGAAATCGAAAAACAATACACCAGGACCAGCCATCCAGATGAAGGGGGTATGGTTCCGTTATGAAAAGGATAGTCCCGACGTAGTAAGAGACTTATCCTTAGAAGTAAAAAAGGGAGAATTCTACGCCCTTGTAGGCGGAAACGGAACAGGAAAGAGTACTACGTTGTCTCTTCTTAGCCGTGTCCATCAGCCCTATAAAGGAAGAATTTATTTGGAGGGGAAAGACCTCCGCTCCTTTAAGGATAATCAGCTGTACTGCGGATATCTTGGGGTAATGCCCCAGAATCCCCAGAGCATTTTCCTGAAAAAGACAGTACTGGAAGACCTGTATTCCGTGATCGGCGGAAAGAAAGAGAAGCCATCCAAAGAGTACAGTCTTTCCATGAAAAAGGAAAAAGCCATTGAAGGGATCGTAAGCCTTACCCATTTAGATGGACTGCTTGACCGTCATCCCTATGATTTAAGCGGCGGGGAACAGCAGCGGCTTGCCCTTGCAAAAGTGCTTCTCCTTCGTCCGAAGATCCTTCTTATGGATGAGCCTACCAAGGGAATGGACGCGGAATACAAAGAAGAGCTTGGCGGGATACTGAAGAAACTGCAGTCTCATGGAATGACCATTTTCATGATCTCCCATGATGTGGAATTTGTAGCAGAATATGCGGATACGACAGGTCTTTTCTTTGAAGGAAATATTGTGACAAGTAAAAAGACAAGAGACTTTTTCGCTGGAAATAATTTCTATACCACTGCGGCAAACCGTATGGCAAGAGGGCTGTTTCCAGAGGCAGTTACCGGAAAGGATGTGGTGTCATGCTTGACGAATCCCAGTTAGATGAATTCCTGAATGAATTCTTTGGGGAAGAAGAACCAGCTTCGGATGTCACCCGTTTAAAGAACTCTGGAAAACCAAATCCTTTCCGTCGAAATGAAGTTCCTTCTGAAGAACTGGAAGAATACACCCTTCCGACTGACGGAATGATTATCCGCCAGATGGAGCGCCAGGGAAAGGTAAGCCGCCGCACCTGGTTTGCATTCGCGGTCATGCTGATCGTGGTACCAATCCTTCTATTCTTCTCCGTGAAGATATGGGGAGGGCGGAAATACCTGCTCTGTAGCCTGATCGTAGTAGTGGCTGCCATGCTTCCCTTTTTTATGATGTTTGAGGGCAGAAAGCCAAAGGCCAGGGAAATCATGGTGATTTCCGTATTAGCTGCCATTGGCGTAGCAGGACGTGCCGCCTTTTTCATGGTGCCAAGCTTCAAACCTGTGGCTGCTATTGTGATCCTAACCGGGATTTCCTTTGGCGGGGAGGCTGGATTTTTAGTTGGCAGTCTTACCATGCTGATCTCCAACATGTTTATGGGGCAGGGTCCCTGGACACCCTGGCAGATGCTTGCTTTTGGCATGATTGGATTTCTGGCAGGGATCCTGTACCAGAAGGGGATTTTAAAAGCCAGGAAGTTCGATCTTTGTATCTACGGATTTTTAAGTGTCTTTTTAATTTATGGCGGCATTATGAACCCTGCCAGTGTCCTCATGTCCTACGGGTACATTACAAAAAGCAGCCTGATCGCTTATTACATTTCAGGTGCTCCGGTGGATCTGGTACATGCAGCTTCCACCGTGATTTTCCTGTGGCTGCTTAGCCGCCCGCTTCTGGAAAAGCTGGAGCGGATCAAGGTGAAATATGGTCTGATACAAGAATCAGAGAACCGATAATAGAAAATAGATGTAAGTGGAATTTGATTAAAAAAAAGGAGAAACGAAAAATGTTAAATCCCAAAAAGAAAAGGAAGGAATGCTATTTTGCCGGAATCCTGGCGGCGGCTGCTGCCATCAGCCTGTTATCCGGCTGCTGTGGCGGTACTCCGTCCTTAGAGGAAGCATTAAAGAAAACGGCTTCCTATGAACAGACAAGTATTCCCTCCCCGGCTTCTGATTCCCTCGGCGGTGAGTGGACGGTGATCGCACTGGCACGCTCCGGGGAAGAGGCAGAGGACGGCTATTACGAAAAATACAGGGCAAACTTAGAAAAGCGTGTCAAGGAGCAGGAAGGGGTATTAAGTGAAAACCGCTATACTGAGTATGCAAGGGCTGTCCTGGCTTGTAAGGCCATCGGGATCGATCCTTCCGATATTGGCGGGTATGACCTTGGAAAGCCTTTAGATGATTTTGAGGCTGTTACGGCACAGGGATTAAATGGAGCCGTGTATGCCCTTCTTGCCTTAAATGCGGACCGCTTGGAGATAGATGGGGAGCTGGAACAAAAGTATCTGACCTACATAGTGAAACAGGAAAAGCCATCCGGCGGATTTTCCTTAGATGACAGCTCCGATACCGCAGATGTGGATCTGACTGCCATGACCTTACAGTGCTTAGAGCCCTATGCCACAGAGGAAGAAATCAGTGCCATCATTGACCGTGGCGTGGAATTTTTAGCGGATGCACAGGCAGAGGATGGCGGCTATGAGGCGTATGGGGATAAAAGCTCCGAGTCCATTTCCCAGGTAATCCTTGCGCTTAGCACGTATGGAATCGACTGCAATAAAGATGAACGTTTCCAGAAAAAGGAAAAAGGGCTTTACGACAACCTGATGGAGTATTATAAAAAAGATGGAAGCTTTTCACATTTATTAGACGGGGACAGCGATCCCATGGCTACCGACCAGGCGTTTTGTGCAATGGCGGCATACAGCCGGTTTTTAAATGGCAAAACCAGTTTTTATGATATGAGTGATACCAATTGACACAAAAGAAAAAGAACCTGGATCAGCCAGTAAAAAGGGCAGGAGGAAAGAAATGGCAGATAAGATCAGACAGCTTCAGAAGGAGCTTGGAACCATTATAAAAGGAAAAAAAGAAGTTACGGATAAGATCATCATGGCAGTGCTGGCAAGAGGACATGTGCTTCTGGAAGACGTTCCAGGCGTTGGAAAGACGACCACAGCCCTGGCACTTTGCCGCCTTATGGGAATGGATTTTAACCGGATCCAGTTTACGCCGGATGTAGTCCCTTCTGATGTAACCGGATTTACCATGTACGAAAAACAGACAGGCAAATTCATTTACCGCCCAGGTGCGGTGATGTGCAATATGCTCCTTGCGGACGAGATCAACCGTACCTCCAGCAAAACCCAGGCAGCCCTTCTGGAAGTTATGGAAGAAGGAAAA
Source organism: Ruminococcus sp. RTP21484sp1_RTP21281st1_A8_RTP21281_210402 (assembly GCF_040914025.1). Lineage (NCBI taxonomy): Bacteria > Bacillati > Bacillota > Clostridia > Eubacteriales > Oscillospiraceae > Ruminococcus > Ruminococcus sp. RTP21484sp1_RTP21281st1_A8_RTP21281_210402. The sequence continues at coordinate 16,925 of NZ_JBCPGE010000043.1, read as the reverse complement.
GTAACCGTGGATAACGAGACACATCCCGTTCCCCAGCCCTTTGTAGTCATTGCTACAGAGAACCCTACCGGATCTTCTGGAACCCAGATGCTGCCGGAATCCCAGTTGGACCGATTTATGATAAGCCTTTCCATGGGCTATCCGGATCACGAAAACCTGGTAGAGCTGCTTCGGGACCGGCAGACCACAAATCCGCTGGAGAAAGCAACAGCGGTTATTACCAAAGAAGAAGTTGTTATGCTTCAGGATCAGGTACAAAAAGTATATATGGCAGATTCCATCTTGAACTATATTGCAACCCTTGCAGAGGCAACCAGAAACCATCCTATGATTACACTTGGTCTTAGCCCCCGTGGAACCCTGGCTTTATGCCGTATGACAAAGGCGGCTGCGTTCATGGAAGAACGGGATTACGTGATCCCGGAAGATGTAAAAAGAGTATTCACAGATGTAACCGCACACCGCATGATCCTGGATTCCAGAGCCAGATATCAGGAGCAGAGTGCGAAGGACATTTTAGAAGAGATTTTAAAGGATACAGAGGCACCGAAGGTAGAGGGAGAATGAAAAACAGGATTTTACTACTTATATGGTTCATACTGCTTGCCCTGGCTGCCATTTTTACTGGAGCCTGGGTATATGCCGTCCTGTTGCTTTTATCCGCGCTTGCAGTAGTGGCTTTTTTGCTGCTTGGTTTCTTTTGCGGAAAAAAGGTCACCATGAAGCTAAAACTCCCAAAAGCAGCGGAACAGGATGGAATCTGGAAAGGAAAGCTTCAGATCGTAAATGACTCTGTCCTTCCGGTATTTTTAGGAAAAGGCAGCCTGCATTTGGAAAATCATTTTACTGGGGAGCAGATGGAGCTTCCATTTTCATTTTCCCTTAAAGGAAGAGGAAAAAAAGCCATTGACTTCCAGGGAAAAAGCCAGTGGTGCGGCTGTATTTACGCCACCTTACACTCCTGGCGCTCCTATGATTTCTTTGGTCTGGCAGGGCAAAAGAGGAAGGCGGGGCTGTCCGCCTGTACGGTGGTGATGCCCTGTGAGCAAAAGGAAGATTTTCGGTTTCTCACAAAAGAGGGCTTTGACATGGAGAGCTTCCGCTATTCGGGAGCCCGTCCTGGGGATGATCCGGGGGAGACCTTTGATATCCGGGAATACCAGGAGGGGGACAGCATTCGTCAGATCCACTGGAAGCTGACGGGTAAGTTAGATAAAATGATGATCCGCCAGAGAAGCTTCCCGGTGGATGATACGGTCCTGATCCTGGCAGAGCCATATTTAAAGGAAAAAGCCCCAGCCGTAGCACAGACGCTTGGTGAAGTGTTTGCCGCAGTTTTAAATAGCTTTATGGAACAGGGCATTTCCTGCCAGGCAGGCGTTTTTGACCAGAGTACCGGACATTTTTACATTGAAAAAATACGCACCCGCGAGGATTATGAAAATATTCTCTATTTATTCCTCCGTCACACAGGGGAGGGGGAAAAGCCCTGTACCATCACAGAATATCTTCACACTTCGGGACAGCAAAGATTTGCAAATTATATTTATATTACGGGCGCACCAGAGGAAGAAGATCTTAGAAGTCTTCGAACCCGGGGCGAGGTAACCGTTGTAGGCTGTGGAATCGCAGCGGATAAAGGAGAAACCATCACATGGAAGTATGGATCACAAGACAAGAAGAAAAACATAGAAGATACCTGCCCGGTATCCTGCTGGAAAGTGTCCTGATTTTTCTGGTAAATGGCGTTGGAACCTTTGCGCTTTTTCATACCCTGATTCCGTCTGTGAATGGGATTCCTTTTTTGATGAGCGTCGCTGTCACCGCCCTTCTCTGTGGCTTTCTTTTGGGGCTTCGGGAACATTTGGTTGCTGCGGTCTTCTCTTTAAGCGCAGCTTCTGGAATCTGCCTGACCGTTTTTTCAGGTGCGCTCTTAAATGGATTCCTTTCACTTTGGAACCAGCTTGCAGATGTTCTTGGGAAAAAAGCAGGGATTTACCTTACCATTTACCAGATAAAGGAATCTGGGAATGCAAATGGAGAGCTGGCAGTTCTTATTTTCCTTGGCATTGTATGTGGGTTGCTTGGCTTCTTAATTCTGAAGCTTCGGCTGTATGTGCTGCTCCTTCTTTTTGCAGCAGTACTTCCGGTGGTTCTGACAAAAACAGGCTTGCTTCCAGATACCAGGCTTTGTCTTGGCTTTTACGCCGGAATCCTGTTAGAATTAAACTATATGACCAAAAACAAAGGGGGAAAATCCGGTACCGCTTTTGACGTGTCCGCTTTTTGTGCAGGGGCACTTGGGCTTCTTCTGGTTTCCGCTGCCGGAGGAGGATTCCTTCAAAATCTGGTGCCCAAGAACGATTACCAGGATTCTAAGCTTGTGGCAAGTGCCAAAGAAGAGGCATTAAATGGACTTTTAAGGCTTCGTTATAAAGGACAGAAAGCCAATTCCCTCCCGGATGGAAATTTAAAGCAGATGGGATCCTGGAGTGCGTCTTCTGATACTGCACTGGAGGTGACCATGGAGCAGCCGTCTTCTTTGTACCTGCGCGGTTTTGTGGGAAGTGTTTACGACGGTTCCTCCTGGGAGAGCATTTCCACGGAAAAGGCTTATGAAGAAAAAGACTTGTTTTACTGGCTTCATAAGGATGGCTTCTATGGGGAAGACCAGCTTCAGAATGCAAGAAATCTGATCCAGGACGATTCCCTTTCCAGTGAGAAGGGAATCATCTCCATAAAGAATAAAATTGCAAGCAGTAAATACCTCTATACCCCTTATGAACTTACGGACCTTCCGGAGGGCTATACTGGCGAAAATGCCCAGGCAGACAGTACCCTGAACGCCAGAGGATTGTTTGGAAAAAGAACCTATCGCTTTTCCTCCCTTGGAAATCTGGTCAGTGATTTTACCACACTTGGGGCAAAAGTCTATCAGACATTGACTGCTGGCAACAGTACCAGGGATGGCAGCACAGATGCCGTCAGTTCCTACCGAAGCCAGGAGAGCTATTACAATACCTTCGTTTATCAGGAAGATACCGCTCTTCCAGCTTCTTTAAAAACTCTATTTCAAACAGAGCTTGGAGATGGCGGAAACCGTGACGAGGGACACACGGATTATTATACAGCCATCATTAGGATCCGTTCCTATCTGGAAAAGAACATGACCTACAGCTCCCAGACCGATGTATTTTCAGAAGAGGGGGATTTTACCGAGAATTTCTTAACCACCTCCAAGATCGGACACAGTGTTCATTTTGCGACAGCAGCGGCTCTTATGTTCCGCTATTATGGCATTCCTGCCCGCTACGTGGAGGGGTATTTAATTACGCCGCAGGATATAGAGGGAAAACAGGCAGGGGACACCATCAAGATCCCAGGCACCAACGGACATGCCTGGACGGAGATCTATGTGGACGGGCTTGGCTGGATCCCTCTTGAAATGACACCTTCCTATTACGGTGTCATGGAGGAAGCCAACTTAAAAACCGGTCTGGAAGCAAAAGGAAAACTGGCTGCTTCAATCCCAGAGACAGAATCACAGCCCCCAGTGGAAGAGGACATCCGTACCAATTTCAGCCTAAAGCTGGCATTGTTTGGAATTGAGAAATTCCTTCTTCTGTTTTTGATCGTATTTGATACATTTATGTTCCTTTTTATCCTGGCTGTGGTATTTTTAAGAGCATTTACAAACCGAAAGAGAAGGAAGTGCTTTGCCTCCCAGGACGCCAAACTGGCAGTCCGGGCCATGGCTGGTTATGCCAGGGTGTTATATGAGCATGGCGCACAGTATTCAGATGAGACCACATTACTCTATGAAGAAGTAACAAAGATTGGACAAAAGGCAGCGTTTAGCCCCCATCCGGTATCGGCCTCCGAGCGGCACGATACAGCAAGCTGTATCCGTCACTTAAAAAAGGAATTAAAAGCATCTGCAAACTGGTATGACAGATGGATTATGAAATATATTGAAAGACTTTATTGACAGGAAAGGAGGCTGTTTATGAAAGAAAAAAAGAAGAAAAGAAAAATATTGGCAGCGCTTATTCCTGTGCTAATATTTCTTCTAGCGGTTGCCCTTTTGGCTCAGGGTGTATTAAAAAGTGAGCCAGAGGCGGTGCCAAACCCGGTGCAGGGAATCAGTGCAGACAGCTCCTTAAAAGGGTATCTGGGAACTGGTTTTGCCTATGCAGGATCCAAGACAGACGGAAACGGCGAGGAAGCGCTAGAGCAGCAGGAACAGGCCCAGCTTCTTCCAGAAGAGACACCGACTCCTACGGTTACGCCGGAACCGACAAAGGAACCGGTCCCCCAGACGGTGACACCAACGCCTAAGCCGGAGGAAAGCGTAACGCCCACACCCCAGGCGACTGTGACGGAAACGCCAGAAAATAATAACAATACAAACCAAAATCAAGAGAATCAAAGTAATACGATTGAATATGATAACCAGGATGATCCGGACGATTCTGAACAGCCATCAGAAACCCCAGATGCGGATGATAACCGGAACCAGGACGGGGCACAGACTCCAAACGAGGATCTGCCGCCTGTTACCCCGGCACCGGAAGAGCCGCAGATCACTGCGACACCTGCCCCTACGGAAAGTCCAGAGGAACCGGTAGAAGATAACTACCCGAAGATTGCCACGGATCTTACCGATGGGGAGACGGTTAATGCCTCTTACCGAACCTTTTATATTCAGGCAACCGACCATTATGGAAATAGCTTGGGCGCAGCTGCTCTTACGGTAACTGGAAATGGGGAACGGCTTTCCTGCCAGGGAGAACCGGCTGCCGGAGTCCTGGCATATCGCCTGGAGTTGGCAGAAGGTGCCAACACCATAGAAATCAAGGCGACAGACGAAGAGGGCTATGCCACTACCTTACCTCCCTTTACCCTGTATAAGGGAGAAGACGCAGGTCCACAGGTGGCAGGCTCTATCACCATCAGCATTGAAGCGGGTACGGTAGGGCTTGGAACCATCCTTCCAGCAACATCTATTGACTATTACCAGGGAGAACAGTTATCCTCTGTTCTGCTGCGGCTTTTGCAGAACACAGGTTTTGACTGGAGAAACAATGGGGATGCCACCAGCGGCTTTTACTTAAAAGCAATCGGAAGGGGAGGCATTTCCGCAAATGCGGCTATTCCGGATGACCTGATGGCACATTTGCAGGAAGTAAACTGTCAGTTATCCGATCACGATTCCAACTGGCTTGGAGAGTTTGATTTTACCATGGACTCTGGCTGGCTGTATTCCGTGAACGGTGAATACATGAGTGTTGGAATGTCTTCCTATTTCCCGGCGGACGGGGATGAGGTAAGACTTCGATTTTCCCTTTATTCCGGTGCCGACGTAGGTGGCGGAGTAAACGGCGAGACATGGGGGGATTGGTAAATGAAAAAAAGATTGGTAATGGGAACCCTAACGGCAGCTCTGATTGCCGGAAGTGTCCCTTATGAGATATATGCACAGCAAGAAGAAGTGGTGATACAAAGCGAAGAAGAGGGGCAGGAAGAGCCTTCGGAACCGGAACAGCCAGAGCCTGCTCCGAGCGAAGAACCACAGCCGACCATGGAGCCAGAACCCACACAGGCACCGGAACCGACCGTAGAGCCAGAGCCTACACAGGCACCAGCTCCTACCGAAACTCCAGAAGAACCGACAGCAACGCCGGTTCCGGAGCCGACCACAGCACCAACACAGACACCAGCTCCCACCGAGACTCCACAACCGACCGTTACGCCAACCCCGGCATTGGTGAGCGTGGGATTAAAAGTTGAGCCGGGGGATGCCAGTGTGGTGATCCTGGATGCAGAGGGAAACCCGGTTTCCGCAGAAGAAAATGGACGGTATTCTCTTTTACAGGGACAGGCGTATGAACTCTATGTCCGAAAAGAAGGGTACCAGGAATTCTACCAGAAGATCACGGCAGATCCTGCGGTGACGGAATATACCATCACCCTTCTTAGCAGCAACACAGCCTTAAAGGGACTGTATGTTTCCAGCTCCGACAAGTACGGAAAAGGAATTTTAAAATTAAGCCCGGATCTGGCTCCGGACAAGGAAAAATTTGAAGCCTCCTATGATGGTGAACGCCAGAGCCTGAATATCTGGCCAGAAGTGGAGGATGAAAAAGCTTCTGTCAAGGTTTATGCCATCAGTGGCATCAAGGCAGGAACAGTAGAAAAAGATGAGACCATTACGGGAAACAAGGATAATAAAGACCGCTCTTACTGGAAAATCTTTTTTGCAGATCAGGAAAAAGAGGCAAAGGTCCGTCTGGAGGTAAAAGCCGAGGATGGAACAACCAGAGACTATTATATTACTCTGAAACTTACCGATACGACAGCTCCGGTACTAAAAAAAATCAGTGCCAGCCGTATTTCCACAGATACTGCATCCGCTGTCTATAAGACCTCTGAAAAGGGAACCTGTTATTACCAGGTGATTGAGGCAGGGGCAAAGGTACCTTCCTTGGATACAGGTGGGGAAGGAACAGAAGTATTAGCCGGAACCAATACCATTACCTTGACTGGATTATCCTCCGGGGAAAAAGATCTGGTGATCGTGGTAAAGGATGCAGCTGGGAACGTAAGTGATTCTTTAGTCATGCGGATCCCGGATATAAAAATAGCCGGTACCCCTGGAAACCTGGTGCATGGCTCCGACCATGGCGGAAATAAGTCCCAGGCGGCTATCCCAGGACAAAGCGGCCAGGGCTCCTTATCTAATCTAAAACTGGTGGAGGGATCCAAAGCAGGCGGTAAAGAGGGCGAGAAAACCACTAGGGAGATCAAGGCATCCTTAAAGCTCCAGGGGGAGAAACAGACTTCTTTGTTTGGAAATATCAAGACAGCTGATACCCAAAAGATAGAATCCCCGAAGTGGACAGAGCGGACTAGGAAAAAATATGCAAAAGATTTAAAGCCTGGCTATACCATAGCAGGGGAGAAGGTGATGGAAAAAGTCGCTCCTTCTCCAGTGGTGGAAGAAAAAAGTGAGGCGTCAGACCGTTTTACCGAAGAAACCAAAACCACAGTTACAAATACAACTGGAAAGAACCAGGCTCAGGAGGAATCTTTTGCGGGAAGTGTAACAAGAGGAATCAAAAAAGCAAGTCTTGCAACAAAATTTCTTCTGGTGATTGCAGTATTGGAAACTGGTTTTGCCGTCTTTTTTGTAACGGCGAAGAAACGGTTTAAAAAGAGAAACAATAAAAAGCCAAAAATAACGGCGTAAGCAAAGAAAAGAAGGGAGAACAGAATGAAACCAACAATGAAAAAATGGTTGACCGGACTTTTGTCTGTAGCTCTGTTAGCTGGAAACCTTCCGGTGTATGCGGTAAACACGGCTTATGCCGCAGAAGAGGATGGATTTTTTACAGACGAGGCAGGGTCTTTTGAAGGCAGTTTAGAAGAACCTGAAGAAAACCCAGATGGCGGACAAAGTGAGGATTCATTTGCAAGTGTTTCTGAATTTACCGGGTTTACCTCCGGGGAAGCAGAAGAGGACTTTTCAGGGGAAGAGGATTTTGTGGCACCGGATTCCCAGGATGGGTTTGAAGGCGAAGCGGATCCCACGACTCTTTTGGAATCCGATATGCAGGATGAGGGCGGCTACCTTCAGAACCTGACTTTATACACCAGTCAGAGCGGAGTATCCACCGTAGCCCTGAAGCGTTCTGCCGACCTTGACGCAGAGTTTGGCGGCAAGGTTTATGTAGCAGAGTATGGTTCCAACATGGATTCCGCATCTTTTTGGATCACAGCAGATCTGGCTGGAAATGCGCCAGATGGTTCCGCCATTCAGTTGGAAACCACCGGGCTGGATGGACAGAAACAGAACCTGGAATTATCCACAAGCGCCTATAAAGACGGGACACGTTACAACGTGAGTGCCTCTGTCTTTTCCTCAGGAGGGAATGGCTCAAAAAGAGCACTTTATACCATTACCGCAGGAACAGAAGGTGACAAACAGGTTTACCAGATCCTGGTAGAACGCCGTCTTGACCTTTCCGATCTCAAGGCCTACCTGCCGGACGACAAAGACCTGGCAAAAAATATCCTTCCCAAATTTGATACCACAGGAACTACAAGGGACTACGAGACAACGGTAGTGGTTTCGACTGCTTCTTTACAGGTGGTTCCAAAGGCATTTTCCGGTAACTGGTATCAGCTTGCCATTTCCAGTGAAAATGTAACCACAGGCGAAGTAAAAGAGGTTCCGTTTTCTTCTACAGATACGGCTGTGAGCGTTCCACTGGCAGACACCGGTGATACCAAAGTGACACTCTCCATGTCAGAGGCAAACACCTATGCGGATCCTGCCCTGGCAGAAAAGACTTATACCTCCACAGGAACCTACACCATCCTGGTGCATAAAAGCACAAGTGACAAAGTAAGTTTCCAGGTAACCCCGGAGGATGCGGTCATCAGCGTATATGACAAGGATGGGGAGCGCCTTACCCCTTCCGCCGATTCCTTGATGGTTTATGAGAATATCCTCCAGGGAGAAGCTTATACCTGGAACATCTCCAAGTATGGCTATATTTCTAAACAGGGCAGCTTTACCGGCGGCGAGGTTAGCGATATTACCGCAGAACTGGTAAAACAGGATGCCACACAGCCGGAGATCACGGATAACGACTGGATCAATTTCCAAAATAGTGATACGAACAACGGCATTACCGGAAGCAGTACCCCGACCAGTGCGGATTCCACCCTGTTAAAATGGAACACAAGGATCGGAGTGGGCTGGGAGGCTGCCATCACACCACCACTGATCCTGGGCGGAGCAGTTTATGTAGCGTCTGGACAGTTTATCTATAAGCTGGATAAAAACACAGGGGAAATCCTTCAGACCAGCGAACAGCTCTCTGGAAACATGCAGTATGCCATGATTCCTCTTACCTATGCAGAGGGAATGCTGTTTGCACAGATCGGAGGCGGTCAGATTCAGGCAGTCAGTGCCACTTCCTTAAAGTCTTTATGGATCAGTGAGTCCCTGGGTGGTCAGACACTTTCCCCGATCACGTATAAGGATGGATATATTTACACGGGAACCTGGAACTCCGAGACTACAGCAGGCTCTTATTTCTGTCTGTCTGTTACAGACGAGGATCCATCCACAGGAATAGAAATTAAACACTGCACCTGGAAATACAACCATAAGGGCGGCTTTTACTGGGCTGGTTCCTATGCCTCATCCGATTACCTGGTATTTGGTTCCGACGACGGTTCTTCAGAAGGAACAGATACCAATTCCGCCATTTTATATTCTGTGAACACTCACACCGGACTGCTCCTGGACAAGATGACAAGCCATGGGGATATCCGTTCCACTATTGTTTATAACAATGGTTATGTATATTTCACCACCAAAGGCGGGTATCTGTACCGTGTGCAGATGAATGCAGACGGCACCTTTGGAAGCACCAGCAGCTATAACCTTGGCGGCATGGCAACCGCTTCCCCGGTTGTTTATAAGGGAAGGATCTATGTAGGTGTCTGCGGAAACGGTGGCCAGTTCAATTCCGATGGTGGTCACCATTTTGCAGTCTTAAATGAAACCGCTTCCGGGATTTCCCTGGCATACAACGTATCCATTCCAGGCTATCCCCAGGCAGCGCCTCTTCTGTCCACGGCCTACGAAAACCAGGATTATAATGGAGATGGACAGACAGATGGAAGAGTCTATCTGTACTTTACCTACAATGCAAAACCAGGCGGTATTTATATGTTATCCGATGAACCGGGACAGACTTCCGGAACAGCCGTAGAGCTTTTCCGTCCGGCAAGTGACCAGCAGGAATACTGTATCAGTACCATCTGTGCAGACCGGGAAGGCACCCTTTATTACAAAAATGATTCCAATTACCTGATGGCTCTGGAAACCAACGGGGCATATTTAAACAGCGTGACAGCCACGGCAGATACTGGAAAAGTAACCTGGCCTTCTGCCTTCCGAAAGGATACCTTAAAATATAACTTAACGGTAGCGGAGAATGCCAGCAAGGTAACCTTTGCTTTGAAAGCACCGGAAGGCTGTACCATAACCGTAAATGGACAGGCGTATGCAGGAAGCTTTGTGGCGGATGTAAGCAGCGGCTCCACAGATATAAAGGTAACCGTAAGCGGCCAGGGAAAGAGCCGGGAATATACCTTCCACATTTCCCAGGATATTTCTACGCCGGTTTTGGCGAACATGACGCTTAGCACCAGCAATACCTACTCCAATACGGCAAACCGGATTTCATTGTCCCCGGAATTTAGCAGCGCGACAACCAGCTACCGGGCAATCTATAAAGAGAGCAGGGAGTTTTTAAATATCTTTGCAGAACCGGCAGACAGCAGCGCATCCGTCACCGCTGTGGGAATCCGCGGTACCAGCAGGGTAACGGTACTTGGAAAAGTAACTGGAAGTGGCGCAGCACACAGAATTGCCATGTATTTTGATAAGACCAATCCAGAGGCGGAAGCAGAGGTAAAAGTTACCGTAACCACAAAGTCTGGAAAGACAACGGATTATACGATTGTGGTACAGCGTACTGATACTCCATCCCCGACACCAACTGTAACTCCGGTTCCAGCTACCCCGACACCCGTTCCGCCGACTCCGACACCAACGGAAGTCCCGGAGGTATTTGGCCCCTGGACAACCGTATCGGGGGCAACCGTATTTGCCCCGGAAACCCAGAAGCGCACCAGCAACAAGGGAAAAACGGAAACCCGTACAGTGGGAAGTAAACTTACCCCCACCATCAAGGTAACGGCCTCTAGCATTAAGCTGAAGGTAAAACAGTCTACCACAAAAGTGAAGGTAACCGGTCTGGCAAATGGGGATTCCATCAAGAGCTGGACTACCAGCAATAAAAAGATCGTAAAAGTGACCAGCAAAGGTACCATAAAAGGCTTAAAGGCTGGAAAAGCAAAAGTCACCATCACCCTGGCGAGCGGTAAAAAACAGGTGATTAATGTGACTGTTCAAAAGACGGCGGTGAAGACAACCAAGATCACAGGCATTGCGTCTAAGGCAACCTTGAAAAAAGGCAAGAAGCTGACCTTAAAGCCAGTCATCAGCCCGATCACCTCCCTGCAGAAGGTAACCTATACCACTTCCAATAAGAAGGTGGCAACCGTTACCGCAAAAGGTGTGATCACTGCAAAGAAAAAAGGAACTGCCACCATTACGGTAAAATCAGGTTCCAAATCGAAAAAAATTAAGATCAAAGTAAAATAAAAAGTGGAACAGGCAGCAAGGCCTTGCGGGGCTTCTGCCTGTTCTGCCATTTAAAAGAGGCAGGAGCAGCTTCGTAAAAAAGTGAGGAAAAAAATGATATATATTAGCCATTTAGTTTTAGATGATGACATGAAAGCATTGGTAAAAGAGTACGGAACCGGGATCGAAAGCATTGATTTTTCCATTTCGGATAACCTGGATCAGCTTTCGGATTCAATCAAAACGTACTGGCAGAAGATGAAAGAGATAGGGACCAGGGATCTGATTCTTCATGGCCCATTTCTGGATGTGAACCCCTGTGCATACGACAGCCTAGTGCGGGAAGCCACCATGACAAGATTCAACCAGTGCTATGAGGCGGGGCTTCAACTTGGAGCTAAGAAGATTGTCTTTCACTCTGGCATGAACCCGTATGTTTATTACAAAGAATACTGGGCGGAGCATGTCGCCAAATTCTGGAAGGAATTTATGAAAAACAAAACAGAACTTGAAGTCGTGCTGGAAAATGTATTTGATGATGACTGGCGACTTCTTTTGGATGTTTATAAGAAGGTGAACCAGCCGAACTTCAAGCTGTGTCTGGATATCGGGCACGCGCACTGTTATTCTTCTTTGGATGTCAGGGAGTGGGCGAAAAACCTGGCTCGCTATGTAAGTCATGTCCACATCCATGACAACTGCGGCGACCGGGATTCCCACATTGGGCTTGGAAGCGGAAACCTTCCCTGGGAGAAAGTGCTTAGTTATCTGCCGGAGACAAAAGAACGCACCTGGACCATTGAATGCATGCAAAAAGAGGATATAAAAAGATGCCTTGACAGACTGACAGCAAAATAAGGATTTACAAAATATAAAAAAATGTTACAATAGTTCAACTGGCAAATTAATTTACCAAAATCTGTTTCTCTATTTTGGCAATGTTTTCCAGATGTTTTTTTTACGAAATTTACAGTATAATAATAGTAGGAAAAGAATGATAAGTAAGGAGGCTGATACTATGGCAATGCCACAGAAAATAAGTCGTGGAACATTAATTTCCCAGGGAAAAGAAAGAGCATTCTTTAGTAAGCTTAATGAAAATCGACTTACGAGGGATTCTTTTAATGATTGTCAGTATTATCGAAACAATATTAATAAGAAAACATTAGCCGAATTAAATGCCCTAATGGATAGTGAAAAAACAACTTTAGAACATGTAGAATTAAATGAGGCGGATCTTTCAGATGAAATAATCCAGGAATTCGATTGCGGAAATGATGATATGAATGAATATCTGTATGATTATGCCAGGGATGATTCTGTTTATGGGCGTGGTGTGACCTATGTGCTGGTTGCAGATGACAGAAAACGTATTTATGCTTATGCAACATTAAAAACGCACTCCCTTTATTATTATGAAGAGGAAAAGTGATAGAGGACTGCTATGTTATGGAGAACCTGATGCTTGGATTTGGAAAATGTTAGATAACGCATAACAAACGCATAAACACAATATACGGAAATGCAACATTGACACGCACTATATATTGTGTTATCCTATAATTGAATTATCGTTTATGCATAGCACCCTATGCAGAAGAAGTTTAGTCCTGGCAAAATACCGGGAGCAATCATTTGAGACAATAGATCTGAGAAATATAGAAAGACATCAAAAAACTGGAATGGATTTTTGGTGTCTTTTTTTGTTGTCAAAAATTCAGAATCTAGGCAAAGGGAGCAAATACAAAAGGAAGGAGAAGAGGGATAATTCGAAAAAAATAGAAGTATGTCGGATGAGAAACATGGAACAGGAAAAGAAAGGAGGACATGCATAAATGGAAAATGCCGGGAACCGAAAAATGTTAGAACTATAAAGAAGGTGAGGGCATAAGAAATGAAGAGTATGCAGGCTATTATTGCCTGGTAATGGCAATTGTCTGCGGACTAAATGCAGCGGAGGCCTGGAAGATCTATCAGTATGGACCGGATCATCCGTTAAGTAAAAAAATTCTGAAGCATAAGATTAGGGATTCCTCCCTGAAAAAGCTGAAGAAAAAAGAGCAGGAAAAAATGATGAAAAAGCTGTTTCTGGAAGGATACAGTAAAAATGCAATTGCAGAAGCGTTTGAATGCTTACCGGAAACCGTAACAGCAAGAATCAAAAGAGCAGAGGAGGATATGAATGGAACATAGAAATATAAATACAGTTGGAACGATATTTAATGACTTTTTAGGCTTGTACACAGGAGAAAGACCTGTTGGGATCCATGAGCTGATCCAAAAATATGACAGGCATCCGGTTCTGATGGGATTGTTGTCTAATGTGGATTCTGTTATTTATGTGGATGTTAAAAAGGCTATGTATGAGATCTATCCATTTTACAAGAAATACAGACATCGTGCATTGGATGATAGTGTGTGGAAAGACATTGTTGAGAGTGCGGAGGCCCTTGAAAAGAAGTGGAATGGAAACCTTTGGGTACGCCGGGTAATGCTGAATCTGGTGAATGAGCTTGACAAGGAATCCCAGGAAATGCAAAGAGAGGCAGCTGGAGGAAATGTGGAAAATCATGCATCCAAAGCGGCATAATGACGGGAGGAACTTTATATGCTGGAAAAATTGGCGAAAAGCATAGAGGAAGTAAATGTCCTGGCAGAACATTACCGGACCTGTCAAAATGTAGCGGCAATTGAAAGCCTTGCAAAAGAATGTTTCATATCCAAAGAGGACACAGATGCTTTTATAGCGGGAAAAAGGAAGTTTCTGCTGAAGGTTTTGCTGACCCGGCAATCCGGTTCAGTAACCGAAAAACTGACAGAAGAAATGCTTCTTTTGCAGGATTCAGGGTATGCGACCGTGCTTGGCACGTATCTTTTAGACCTTGCCAGAAAAGATCCGGTTATGAAAGATGTGATCCTCCAGCCCCATAAGACGCTGAGACACTGTCTCGAGTATGTCCATGAAAAAGCATATGAGACGGCGCTGGAAAAGGCAAAAAAAGAGGGAAAAACTGGTGTGGGGCAAAATGCTGGTATAGCGATTGGCTCTACAGAGGTATTTGCCTGGGTAATAGACTATTACCTGTTGGACGACCGTAAAGACATGGAGAAAAAAGCACAGGAAGAAATAGATACAATAAAGAAAGCCTGGAAAAGAGCGGAATCAATCAGGACATTGTCAGCAAAATCAAAAGATGCAGATACGAAGAAAGATGTTTCGGAAGATGCAAAGGTGGCAGCAAAGCCAGCAGCGCAAAAGAAAGAAGAACCGGAGCAGCTTTCTTTATTTAATTTAGGAGCCTGAATATGATTGCATACAAAGGGTTTGAAAAAAATTTAAGTTGCAGGGGTTATCAATTTAAACGATATGGGATCAATGAGACAACGGAAGCAAATTGCAGACAGAATGGATTCCATTGTGCGGAAAATCCACTGGATTGTCTTGTTCACTATCCGAATTGGAGGAACTCTAGGTATTTTGTAGTGAAAGCATTTGGAGATCTGGATGAAGATGACAGGGATACGAAAATTTCATGCACCAAGATAGAACTGATAAAAGAATTGGATTTTCCAACACTTTTACTACGGGGAGCAGCGTATATGGCAATACATCCGGACCGCCCATGGTGCAGCCTGGTTTGTAAAGAAACAGGTGTGGGCAATAATGGATTTGTAATTGTACGCGGCAAACAACCAAAAGCAAAAGGAAGGAAAAATGATCTTCTTATTCTTGTCCAGGAAGAACCTGACAGCAATGAGATTATATATGTAAACCAGCTCTGTGTGGATGGCACAAGATATAAGGAAAATCAATGGTACGGAATTGCAGATTGAAAGTTGAATGCTGGATCAGCGGTCATAGAGAAGCCGCAGAAAGGATTATTACGATGAAGTTAGGATATTTGGAATTTGTTGAGGTATTAAGAAAACAGCTTTTGAATGCTTTGAACTTACAGGAACAGCAAATATTTTTTAAAAAGAAAGCCATAGATAATAAGGATCGCTTATTTGTGGAGGCATTTGAAAATTCAAGTGGAAAACAACTGTGCGGTATTGACGTGAAAGATTTATATGAGCGTTGTATGGAAGGGAGTTCGATGGAGTCAATTTTATATTCTGTACAGGAGGAAATCGAGAAACTAAAAATGGTTAGCATGTTAGAGGGCAAGATGACTCCTGACAGTTATCAAAAAATCAAAAAATACCTTTTTGTAAAACCTCTTAACAAGAAAGAGCATTCGCTTGAGATGGAAGATGCCGTGCATGAGGATGTTGGCGATATCGCTTGTGTCCTGTATATGATGCTTAGTAACACGAACGGGTATTTTACAGACATAAAGATAAAAAATCAGCATTTGGAACAATGGGAAATGACAAAAGAGGCTGTTATGGAAGAGGCACTTAAAAATACCTGCCAGATGGCACCCCCTCTCATTTGTACTAATGATGAGAACAAGTGGGGAGGATCCTTTATGGAGAATGGAGCATTCTGCTTATCGAAAAGTGATAAAGTTATGGGGGTTCGACTTTCCACAAATACAAAAGAATATGGAGCGATTTCCGTATTTTACCCTGGTGTCCTTCAAAGACTGGCACAGCTTATGGGAAGTGATTTGTACATTTTATTTACAAGTGGGAATGAAAGTACAATTTACAGTGCAAATGAGAGTAATTTAGAAGATATTAAGACTGAACTCAATGAAATGGTGATTGAGTATAGGAATGCTATGGTGTTTAAGTGTAGGAATGGTATGGTGTTTGAAGAAAAATTATTGTCAGAAGAACTCTACTACTATAGCAGAATCGAAGATAAGATTTCTGTATATATGGAAAAAGTAAAGGTTAACTTTACTACGGTTAATTTAAAGGAAGTGCACTGATTATTAGAAAAGGTAGATAAGGCTGCGTAATAATTAAGTGGTAAGCAGTATCTGTATAATCCTAACGAAAGGAAATGAAAAAATTATGAGTGAAATTTTAAGTTATGAGAAGTTTGTCGAAAACTTAAGAGCGTATCTGTTAGATGCTTTAAATCTGCAAGAAGAGCGAATTTATTTTAAAGTAAAAGATGAAGCGGGAATGACTCCAGAGGGAGACCGCTTATTTGTTGAGTGCAATGTAAGCCCAGAAGGTAAAGAAGTGTGTGGAATCCATACGGAAGAGTTATATGAGGATTATCTGGATGGTATTTCCATAAAAAGAATTGGAGATACTGTTACAGATGAAATCCTGAAATTAAAAGATGCAGGGTTTTTCAAAAAAGTACAGGATGTAAATAATTATCCCAAAGTAAAGGGAGACCTGTTTATACGGCTTTTAAACAAAAAGAAACATGAAAAGGCACTGGAAAATGCCGTGTATAAAGAAGTGGATGGCATAGCCTGTGTTTTGTATATGAAAGTTGGACAGAGGGATGGATGTATCTCCAGCATGAAAATCCACAAATCCAGTCTGGCAGACTGGGGAATGGATGAGGACGAAGCTTACGAGAATGCTTTGTCGAATACATATTCCCTTAGTCCCCCAAGAATTTATAAGTGGGAACGACTGCTTTTTAATCCTGCTTATGAGGGCGAAGACTTTATGGACATGAATTATGAAGAAAATATTGTGGAAAGAAATGCTGGTAGCTGTCTTTCTACAAGTATTCGTACCAATGGGGCTGTGGCTGTTTTTCTGCCGGATGTGGCACAAAGGA
>NZ_JBCPGE010000042.1:0-40228 GCF_040914025.1 Ruminococcus sp. RTP21484sp1_RTP21281st1_A8_RTP21281_210402 | reverse complement strand
GTCGCAGTTAGCGATTAGTTCATCGGAGCGTTGCGCCGGCGAGTGAGTAATACACATTGTCCAAATGCGTCCCTCCTAAAGAACTTTTCAACCCACTAAATAGCAAGTTAAGGTATTTTCTTGTATGTGAAAATAGGCTATAATATAAATAATTCAAGCAAAGTAAACGAGGTGTACTATGGGAAAATATATAATGGCATTGGACCAGGGAACTACCAGTTCCAGATGTATTTTATTTGATAAAAAGGGAAATATGTGCAGCGTAGCACAGAAAGAGTACAAACAGTATTACCCGAAGCCAGGCTGGGTGGAACATGATCCGAAGGAAATCTGGTCCTCCCAGATTTCAGTGGCTACAGAAGCCATGAGTAAGATCAGTGTAGATGCAGAGGATATTCACGCTATCGGAATCACGAATCAGCGAGAGACTACGATTGTGTGGGATAAGAAGACAGGAGAGCCGGTTTATCCGGCAATTGTATGGCAGTGTCGCAGAACAGCTGATATGATTGAGAAGATGGAAAAAGACGGCATGTCAGAGTTGGTTCGAAAGAAAACCGGTCTGATTCCGGACGCCTATTTTTCCGGAACGAAACTGAAATGGATCCTGGATCATGTAGAAGGTGCCAGAGAGCGTGCGAAGAATGGGGAACTTCTCTTTGGAACAGTAGATACCTGGCTGATTTGGAAATTGACAAAAGGGAAAGTTCATGTGACGGATTACACCAACGCTTCCAGAACCATGCTTTTTGACATCCATGAGAGAAAATGGGATAAAGAGATTCTGGAATACCTGGATATCCCAGAGTGCATGCTGCCGGAAGTGAAGCCAAGCAGTTGTATTTATGGTTATACCAATGAGAACCTGATCGGGGGCAGAATCCCAATTGCCGGGGCGGCAGGAGACCAGCAGGCAGCTCTTTTTGGACAGTGCTGCTTTGAGTCAGGTGATGTAAAGAATACATATGGTACCGGCTGCTTTATGCTTATGCATACAGGAGATAAGGCGGTAGAATCCAAGAATGGACTTCTTACCACCATTGCAGTGAAAGCAGACGGAACACCGGGATATGCCCTGGAGGGAAGTGTTTTCGTGGCAGGTGCTGCTATTCAGTGGCTGAGAGACGAAGTGGGAATTCTGGAGAGTTCCCCGGATTCTGAGAAATATTGTCTGTCAGTGCCGGACACAAACGGTGTATACGTGGTTCCCGCGTTCACAGGTCTCGGTGCACCATACTGGGATCAGTATGCAAGAGGTGCTATCCTTGGTCTTACCAGAGGCGCAGGAAAAGCTCATCTGGTGCGTGCCACGGTAGAGTCCCTGGCCTATCAGGTACACGACGTTCTGGAAGCCATGGAGAAGGATTCTGGCATTGATCTCAGCGCCCTCCGCGTAGACGGCGGCGCCAGCGCTAATAACTTCCTCATGCAGTTCCAGGCTGACCTTCTCGACACTCAGGTAGTCCGCCCTAGCTGCATCGAAACCACCGCCCTTGGCGCCTCTTATCTTGCAGGGCTCGCCACCGGTTTCTGGAAAGACGCCTCCGAAGTAAAAAGCAATTGGCAGATCGGCCGTCAGTTCACCCCACAGATGACAGAAGAGGAGCGTAAGAAGAAGCTGAAAGGGTGGAAGAAGGCTGTGAAGTGTACGTTTGAGTGGGCGAAGGATGAAGAAGGATATAAGTAAAAAATGCCACATAATCAGGAATTTATTTTTACACTTTACAATAAACGTGTTATTTAAAGTCCACTTTAACATGTATAATAAAGAAAATAAATCTGACCATAGAGCAATTTCAGGTTTCCCAGAATCTCCTTTCTGCTCTATGGACAGTCTTTCAAGAAAGTAGCATTTACTTTGATCAAGACAGTTACTTTGAATAGGAATCAGCAGCTGACAGAAGAACAGAGTCGGCAAATTGAAAAAGCCACTAAAAGAGAAATTGTTAAGTTAAAAATATATTGTTTAAGAGGGGGAATTTTATTCTGCTTTCTTATACTTAATATAATTCACCACCATCATCGCTAACTTAAACGTTAACGCATCCTCAAAGGTTCGGATATCCAGCCCGAATTTTTTCTGCAGCTTTTCGAAGCGGTACACCAGTGTATTTCGGTGTACGTAAAGCTGTCTGGAGGTTTCGGAAAGATTTAGGTTGTTTTCGAAGAAGGTGCGGATGGTAGCGAGTGTTTCGTCATCAATAGAATCCAGAGTTTCTTCTTTGAAAAACTCATCGATAAACATCTCGCAGATCTCCACCGGCAGCTGATAGATCAGGCGACCGATTCCAAGACGGTTATATCCAAACACATTCTTGCCAGTATAGAAAATCTTGCCCACTTCTAAGGCAGTACGTGCTTCCTTGTAAGCATCCGGGAGCTGCTTCAGGTCATCTGCAATATTGCTGTAGGAAACCCAGGCAGAAGTCATGGCCTCTGTATTCAGCATGTCCACCAGCATATGGGCAATATCATCCAGATCGGAATAATCCTCAGAAGGCTGGAGTTCACGGAGAATAATAATTCCGGAATCGTCTATAGCAGTAATAAAATCTCTTGTCTTAGCTGCAAAAATATTACGGATGGTAGCCAGGGCATTTTCGTCCTTGCTCTGTTTGGTCTCCACCAGGAAAACAGCACGCCGTACAGTGGTTGTGATATGAAGCTTTTTCGCACGGTTAAAAGCGTCTACCTCAGAGTAGGAGCCAAGGAGAAGATTCTGCATAAATACGTTTTTGTCGCTCTTTTCCATGTAAGCGGTAAGCAGGCTCTCAATCTGGCAGACTGCCAGTTCCCCGATAGTGGAAGCGGCCTCCGCATTTCCCCATACGATCAGGACATATTGAAGCTGGTGACTCTCTGTCACTTTATACAGCCGGCAGTTCATATTGGAAATACACAGCACCTCATCTTCCTTAAATTCTTCCAGTTTCTCTTCGGAAGGAAGGGCTCTATCGCAGGTGCTGATATAAATGGTGTTATCTAAATTTACAAGGCAAAAATCCAGATGACTGATATTCTTCCAGTCTTCCAGACATTTCTGGAGAATCTGAAGTAATTTCATAGGTTTGCTCCTTTGTGGGAAAATAGTATAATGAAATGAGTGCCAAAAATTCGAAATCCGCTGATTTACTGCGTAAATCGCGGCTTTTTTATATTTGGCGTGTCCCAAGTTCAAACGCCTTATCGGGCTTGCACGATAAAGATTTTTGAACTTGGGACACTGGTATCATATAATACTAGTATAACAAAAAAAGCCTCAGGGGAAAACCCCTGAGGCCTAACTAAATTCATTCTTCTAAATATTAGTTGCAGATAGTAAGCTCTGTCTCTTTATCAAAGAAGTGAGATTTCTCCATATCGAATGCGAATTTGATTGTATCGCCTGTCTTGGAGTTTGTACGAGGATCAACTCGTGCTGTAACCTGAGTTCCGTTTACATCGAAGTACAGGAATACTTCAGCACCAAGAAGCTCATAAACTTTAACGGTAGATGTCATTGGAACGCTTGGAGAAGCTTCGATGAACATCTGGGAATCATGAATATCCTCTGGACGGATACCAAGAACAACTGTCTTGCCAACATAACCGCCGTCTTTCAGCACTTTCGCTTTCGCTGCCGGGATAACGATGTCATACTCACCAACTTTAGCAATAAGGTCGCCGCCTTTTTCAGCAATCTGAGCGTCAAGGAAGTTCATCTGCGGGGATCCCATGAATCCTGCAACGAACAGGTTGCCTGGCTGCTCATAAAGGTGCTGTGGTGTATCAACCTGCTGAACAACACCATCTTTCATAACAACGATTCTGGTACCAAGGGTCATAGCCTCTGTCTGGTCATGTGTTACATAGATGATTGTTGCGCCCAGTCTCTGATGGATCTTGGAAATCTCAATACGCATCTGAACACGAAGCTTAGCATCCAGGTTGGAAAGAGGCTCATCCATAAGGAATACCTTAGGATTACGAACGATAGCACGTCCCATAGCAACACGCTGTCTCTGTCCACCGGAAAGAGCCTTCGGTTTACGATCAAGAAGTTTCTCAAGGTCAAGGATTCTGGCTGCTTCTCTAACAGCTTTGTCAATCTGATCTTTCGGAACTTTACGAAGTTTCAGACCAAATGCCATGTTATCATATACTGTCATATGAGGATACAGAGCGTAGTTCTGGAAAACCATTGCGATATCACGGTCTTTCGGCTCTACATCGTTCATAACCTTGTCACCGATCTTTAATGTACCACCGCTGATCTCCTCAAGACCTGCGATCATACGAAGTGTTGTAGATTTTCCACATCCGGATGGTCCAACGAAGATGATGAACTCTTTGTCTTCGATTTCAAGGTTGAAATCTTTAACTGCCTGGAAACCATTCGGGTAAGTTTTGTTAATGTGCTGTAATGATAAGCTTGCCATGATTTTTCCTCCAAATTTCTCAATTAATTATTATAATCAAAATTGTTTCGATGCTTTTTTCATCTGATGTTAGTATAGCGAAAACCACCCAAAAGGGCTAGGGCAGAATCGTACAAACTTTTAAACAGTTTCTTGTCAATCTGACGAAAAAGCAGTAGCCTTTGGCGCCCGCTTCTCATTTATGAACATTCCTTGTAGTAATTTTGCATGAAAAAGCTGTTGAAACCAGTCGCATTTGCACAAAAACAGGTAGTAGATGTTCAGTCCGCAGCCATGCAGAGTCTCGTAATTTCCCTGACCTTTGGCAATGATCACGTCAGCATTATATAGAAGTTCTCTGGCGTGGGTACTGATCCCGTGAAGCCAGGTACCGCCTACGTCGTTTCCGTTTCCAAGTACAGGCACAACATCAGTAAGACCGCAAAATTCAGCGTCCTCCATGGTTGCGTCATTTCCAGCGGGCAGTCCGCGTACTAATGCTGTGATCCGTATATTTGGAAATATCTTTTTCAGAATCTGGATGGCAATTTTGTCCAGAACGATCTCACCGCAGTTATCGGTAATATATACAACATTCTCTGCCTTTTTCATATCCTGGCAGAATTGACGATATTCCTGTTCGTCAAGATCATCCTTGTTTTCACTTTTAATAAGAGAAAGTGCAGTTTCCTTGCTGACTTCCGGAAGCGCCGCAAAGTCGATATAGTTGCCGGTGCGGGCATAAATAAGTGCGGCTTTTAAGGGATCTTCTGAATAACGGATAGTGGAACGAAGCTCAGCTTCCAAATCCAGCATAAGCTGGTCATATTCTTTGTTGATCCGGGTGAAATCTTCCATAGGAACGCCCCAGAAGGAACAGTAGAATTTCTTCAGTTCTGTGGAGATGCTTGGAACGCAGTCGTCATCCTTTGGATGTTCAAAACGCTGGCGGATTGCTTCCATATATTGTTTTTTTCTGTCTTCGTCGTTAAAATGACGAATTTTTGCTTCCTGTTTGCGTATCTGACAGGCCATACATTTTGAATTTAATTTCATTCGTACCTCCTGAAAATAAGTTGCTGGCTAATTTTTCAATAACATTATTGAAAGATGCCAGGGCAAAAGATATTTTGACATTCACATCATTGAAAGAAACTATAATTAATGAAATGAGTGTCAAAAGGTCTTTTGGCACTCATTTGATACCCGGATTGCTACGCAGCTGCGCTGCTCCCGCAATCCTTCAAATATTCGAAATCCGCTGATTTACTGCGTAAATCGCTGCTTTCTCATCCAAGTTCAAAAGCCTTATTGTGCAAGCACGAACAGCTTTTTGACCTGTTGACACTGGTATCATAATTACTTACATTATAGCAGAAATTGTCTGACAGAACCAGAGAATGTTTGAAAAATAAAGTCACTGTTCACTGGTAACGTTCCGCGAGGCGTTTTTTGTGAACAAAGTTCACAGAAAACCCGAGAATTAAGTTTGCGAAGCAAACGCTACTTCTTGTGCTTGTCACAAGAAGGTTCGTCTTTCTGTGCTTCGCAAAGCGCGTTACTGCGAACGGAGCGAACAGTAACAAAATAAACTTGTACGTTATTTGAAAGGTTGTATGTCATAAAATGTATTATAGAGAGAAAATAATATAGAAAAACGTTTAATTAGACGAAAAATATAGTGATAATCCATAAAAATCAAGTATATAATCTATAAAAAAAGCTGAAAAAAATAAATAGTATTTACAAAATCCATTTGACGTGCTACTATCAGTTTAAAGATAAGTAAAACGATTAACGAGAAACCAGTAAACTAAAAGAAAAACATGGAATTAATCCGGTTTTTTATTTTTTACAAAGAAGATTAAACGATTAATTAAAATCGGCAAAGGCAGGTGCAAATATGAAAAAACACTTGAAACAGTTGGATCTGAAGAGAATCCGGATCACAGACAGTCTGTTTGGGGAATATGTGAATAAAGTAAGCGAGAAGATCATTCCCCATCAGTGGAAAATTCTCAATGACCAGCTGGAAGATTCAGAGCCTACCTATTGTATCCATAATTTCCGTATTGCCGCAGGTGAAGAAAAGGGAGAGAGAAAAGGAGTTGTTTTCCAGGACACAGATCTTTACAAATGGCTGGAAGCGGTTGCCTACACCATAGCAGGTGGCCGTGGGGAGCATCTGGAAGAGCTGGCAGATCAGGTTATTGATCTGATAGGGAAAGCACAGGAACCAGATGGATATCTGAATACTTATTTTTCCGTAAATGCCCCTGCGAAGAAGTGGACCAATCTGGTGGAGGGCCACGAATTGTACACAGCCGGACATATGATCGAAGCTGCTGTTGCTTATTACCAGGCTACAGGTAAGGAGAAAATCCTTAATATTGCAAAGAAAAATGCAGATCTCATATGCAGGGTGTTTGGTACAGGAAAATGCCAGAAACGAGGTTATCCGGGACATCAGGAAATTGAACTGGCCCTGGTGAAGCTTTACCGGGAGACCGGAAAGAAGATTTATCTTCAGCAGGCCAGGTATTTTATCCAGGAGAGGGGCAGGAATCCTAATTATTTGCAGGCAGAAATTGCGGGAAGAGGACATCCGGAATTTTTTCCGGAGTTCGAGAGGTACGATCTGGAATATTCCCAGGCTCACAAGCCTCCTGTAGAGCAGGATGAGGCAGTTGGACATGCAGTAAGGGAAATGTATATGTGCTCCGCAATGGCTGATCTGGCCGGAGAAGATGCCGATTCAGGGCTTATGGAAGCTTGCAGCAGAATTTGGGAGAACATGACGACACGGCGGATGTACATTACAGGAGGAATCGGAAGCAGCGGCTTCCGCGAGCGGTTTACTACAGATTACGATCTTCCAAACAGTACCAACTATTCTGAAACCTGCGCATCTATCGGTGTGATGATGTTCGGGCAGAGAATGGCAGCCATCACAGGAGATGCTTCTTATTATGACTATGTAGAGAAAGCGTTGTATAACACTGTGATTGCAGGAATCAATATTGCAGGAGACCGGTACTTTTATGTAAACCCACTTGAGGTGGTTCCGGAATTTTGCACAGAGCACACTTACATGGAGCATGTGAAACCGGTAAGGCAGAAATGGTTTGGAGTTGCCTGTTGCCCGCCAAATGTGGGAAGAACCCTTGCTTCTTTGGGACAGTACATATACGCAGAAGATGAGGAAGGGGTTTATATTAACCAGTTTATCTCCTCTACAGCAGATACAGAAATCAAAGAGAGCCGTATGAAGATAAAAATGGATTCCACGCTTTTGCAGGATGGAAAGGTTCAGCTCCAGGTGCAGTCGTCCGGACCAGGAATCCTGAACATCCGCATTCCCTGGTACAGTGAGAAATGGGAATGTGTGCAGAATGGAATTTCCATAAAAACGCAGCCTGACAAAGGCTATCAGAGGCTTTGCATTTCACCGGGAGACACACGGATCAGTATTGATTTCCATGTGGTTCCCAGATGGATGGGAGCCAATGACCAGGTGAGGGCAGATGCAGGAAAAACAGCCCTGATGAAAGGTCCGCTGGTGTATTGCCTGGAGGAAAAAGAAAACGGCAGATTCCTTTCAGAGATTTTTGTAGAAGAGAACACTTCGATAGAAGAAAACGCTCCCGCAGAAGAACTGGTAGGAAATGTTCCAACTCTTTCCTATAAAGGAATACGTGTAAGAAACAAAGGTGCAGACGGCGAAAATCAGTTGTACGGAAGTGTAGAGCTGGAAAAAGAAGAAGTTTCTCTGCGGGCCGTTCCGTATTGTATGTGGAACAACCGGGGACAGGGGGAAATGCTTGTATGGCACAAGCTGCGGATATGACAGTATTACAGATTAACTTTAAAACAGTAAATGTTTACAGCGGCCAGGCAAAGCCGTTATAATAAGATTAAGAAAAGGAGAAGTAGTATGAAGAAAA
The DNA here is from genome assembly GCF_040914025.1 of Ruminococcus sp. RTP21484sp1_RTP21281st1_A8_RTP21281_210402. Taxonomy (NCBI): domain Bacteria; kingdom Bacillati; phylum Bacillota; class Clostridia; order Eubacteriales; family Oscillospiraceae; genus Ruminococcus; species Ruminococcus sp. RTP21484sp1_RTP21281st1_A8_RTP21281_210402. The sequence goes on along the minus strand of NZ_JBCPGE010000042.1, from coordinate 31,887 downwards.
AACAGTTATTGGGGATTTTACTTGCAGGTACAATGATGGTTGGAGCAGCAGTTCCGGTTTTTGCAGCAGATGGTGACAGAGTAAAGATCACATATGCACAGTGGGGAAATGAAACTGAGACAGCAGCTACACAGGCAGTTGCTGATAAGTTCAACAGCGAACAGGACAAGATCGAAGTAGAAGTAGTGAAGATCGATCACGATACCTACGTTACCAAGCTGAATGCCATGGCTACAGCTGGTGAGCTTCCGGATACCGGTATTATGAGTGAGGCCGGCGTGCTGAAATTTGCAGAGAACGGACTTCTTGCAGACATCAGCTCTATGTATGGTGAAGGCGATGCCAAACCTCTGGATTGTCTGACATTCCGTTACGACGGCACACCAGTTGCATATTCTGCAGCAAACGAAGTTCTGAACCTTTGGTACAACAACGATCTTCTGAAAGAGGTTTGTGAGAAGCAGGGAATCGATCCTTCAGAGGTGACTCCTCCGGCAGATGCTGAGGATGCATGGGATTGGGATACTTTTGTCCAGACAGCACAGAAGCTGACTCTGGATATCAATGGAAAGAATGCTTTGGATCCTGATTTTGATCCGGACAATGTAGATATTTACGGATGTACCATTAACACACTGCCATGGCAGCTGGAAGTATGGGCAAAATCCAATGGCGGCGGATATTACAGCGAAGATGGCTCTGAATGCACCATTGACTCTCCGGAAACGGTAGAAGCACTTCAGAGAATCGCAGATCTGTCAGACGTTTACCACTGCGCACCTCCTGTAACAAGTGCTGCTAATGCTCTGGAATCCTCCCTTGGAAGCAAAAAGGTGGTTATGGCAACAGACGGTGCATGGAACGTCGGCACCTTCCTTGGACCAAGCGCTGATTTTGATTACGGTGTAGGTGTTCTGCCTTACATGAAAGAAAAAGTTACTATCTGTACTGGTGGACCAAACGTGGTATTCTCCACAACAGAGCACCCGGAAGAAGCTATGGAATGGCTGAAATGGTATTATCAGGAAGAGAATTCCTGGTCCCTGATCGAGGCTGGAACATGGATGCCGATCCTGGATTCCTGGTACACAGATCCTGAGAAAACAGATAAATGGATCAGCAACCCGAACTATCCGGATAAAGACATGTACAAGAGCGCAGTTGTGGATTATGCTATGAACAACGCACAATCTACCTCCTGGTATTATGTAAACGGAACTGAAGAGTTCAACGCCACACTTGATTCTGTATTCTCCAGCGTATGGGCTGGTGAGGAGACCATGGAAGAAGCGATTAACGAGAACCTGGAAGAGCTTCAGGATATCTTTGCTGAGAACAATGGCTGATCGGAGCTGTTCATACAGGCTCTAGAGCTGATTATTTTATAGCAAAATAGTGAACGAAACAGTTACTGATAATAGGTAACATGAAGCAGCAGTGAAAATCTGCTGAAAAATAGGAAAAGCAACTGGACTGACCGGTTACTGTCCAAGGATATTATTTCATATTACTGACAGATACCGGTCAGCTCCCTTTTAAGAGGTGCGGGCATGAAAGCAAATAAGAAAAACAAAATAAAAGTGACATCAAGGGCCGGTAGAAAAGAAGAAAGGACCGCTTATCTCTGTCTGATACCGGCATTCCTTGGAGTAAGTCTGATCAGTTATCTGCCGACACTGGCAGTATTTGTTTTAAGCGTATTTAAGTGGAATGGTCTTTCCTCACCGGAGTTTGTAGGTCTGGAGAACTTCCAGCGTATTTTTACAAAAGATATTTATTTCGCAGATTCTATAAAAGCGACAATTTTGTACGCTCTTCTGGCTGTGGTAGGCGCTATTATCTATTCTCTTCTGGTAGCCCTGCTTTTGAATATGAAAATATGGGGACGGACATTATTCCGTTCTGTTTTCTTCATTCCATACCTTTTGCCTGCAATCGGTGTTTACAAAGGATGGCAATGGTTATATGAAGGTAACTTCGGACTTTTTAACTTTGTCCTTCGAATGGTGGGACTGAAACCTCAGAGATTCCTGGACAGTCCGAGTCAGGTAGTACCTTCCCTGGTAGTAATTGCAATCTGGACAAGCGGCAACCTGATCGTGGTTTTCCTTGCAGGACTTCAGAATGTACCGCGGGTTTACATGGAAGCAGCGGAAATTGATGGTGCAAATGCATGGCAGCGCTTCTGGAACGTTACCATTCCAAGCATTTCCCCGATTATTTTTTACAACGTGCTGACTGCCCTGATCACACACCTGCAGGTTATCAACCCGGCGCTGGCTCTTACAGATGGCGGCCCAGGAAAAAAGTCCATGTTTATGTCCTATGTTATTTATCTTTATGCATTTAAGAAAAACAAACTGGGATATGCAGCTGCTTATTCTGTGATCTTCTTTATCCTGGTTGGAATTTTTACGGCAGTACTCTTTAAGACGCAGAAAGAACAGATTTTCGGAGAGGGGGAATGAGAAATGGCTGGAAAAATGGCAAGCAGAAAGAAAAAAGAAAAAGCCTTTAATGTTCTGGCGTTTTTCATTGTACTGATTCTGGCTGCATTGGTACTTCTTCCCATCTGGTGGATTTTCCGTTCTTCCCTGATGAGCACGGCAGCATTGAATGAATATCCGCCTTCCTTTATTCCTCATGAGTGGCTCTGGTCAAACTATTCCAAAGCGCTGGAGACTTTTGAGTACTGGACTTATTTTAAAAACACATTCACCATTATCATTCCGGCAGTTACCTTTGGTACCATCACTGCGATTTTTTGCGGATATGCTTTTGCAAGACTTCGTTTCCGCGGGAAAAAGCTGATCTTCAACATCTGTGTTGGCACGATTCTTCTTCCTGGAATGGTAACCCTGATTCCTCTGTATATTTTCTGGACAAAGGGAATGGGACTGGGTGATACATATTGGCCGCTGATCTTGCCATTCTTAACAGGTGGTGGCTTTTTCAACATTTTCCTGATCCGGCAGTTTCTGATGACGATTCCAAAGGAACTTGATGAGGCGGCTTCCATTGACGGGGCTGGAAGAATGAGAATCCTATGGACAATTCTTGTTCCTTCAATTAAACCGGCGGTAGTTGTAGTTGGAATGATGCTGTTCATCCAGATATGGAACGACCTGCTTCAGCAGATCATTTACATTAACAGCATGAGCAAATTTACCTTTGCCATTGCGCTGACCAACTTTACCGGCTCATTCGGAACTAACTGGCCGGTGGCACTGGCAGCCACGTTTATGACAATCCTTCCTGGTATTGTGATTTATATCTTCGGGCAGAAGAGCTTTGTGGAAGGAATTGTGCTGACTGGTATGAAAAATTAAATTATAACAATATTAACATTTTCAGGCAGGGCGGTGGTCCTGCCTGTACGAAATTTAAAATGAGGATGTAAAAAGCCTCTTTTTCAAACACACTCTAAGACAATGCTTTGTGGGGTGTATGAAGAGGCTGTAATCAGGCAGTAATTTTGAGGAAAAGCATATGAGACTGACAAAAAGATTCATGGACTGGTATCAGGGAAATAATGATAAGGAGAAAGAGACGCCAAAGGGCGGTGTGAAGAGAGTTGGTTATGTACTCTGGAATTACGCCGGCAGACTGGTTGGGGCAAATGTGCTGTTCCTTTTGTGCTGTATTCCAATCGTGACGATTCCGGCAGCTCTGTCAGCACTGAACCGTTATCTTTCGGCGATTTACCGGGTAGGATATGGTTTTTCCCTGGAGGATTACTGGAAAGAATTTAAGTCTGATATTCTGAAAAATCTTCCGGCGGGAGTGCTCACCGGCGCTCTGGGATTCTATTCCTGTTATCTGCTCAGTCTTGCTGGAAATTTCGGCAAGGGAACTACCCATGATGTGCTGATTGGGTGTGGGATTGGTGTAATGATCTTTGCCATACTTATTGGTGGATATTATTTTGTAATGTCCGCTATGTTATACCTTGGCGTGGGGGTATTGCTGAAAAATACATTTCTCATTATGGTATTGGAATGGAAGCTGAGTATGGTGATCGTAATCACTGTGGTAATTGCCGGCGGAATTTTGCTGGCACTGGCACCATATTCTCTGTTTCTGCTGCTTACGATCGGCGTTTCTTTTCCGCAGATGGTGATATATGCCTGTGTGGACAGGGCCGTGGAGCGAAGGGTGCTGCAGCCCTTTGAAAAATTACAAAGTAGAAGAGCAGGGGAGTAGAGATGGCGATTGTGGCTGTGAATAAAATATGATAAGATTGTGATAGAAAGAATTAATAAAAAAACCGGAGGGAGAAGTTCCATGCCGACCATAAAAGAAATTGCAAAAGCCTGTAACGTATCAGTTGCGACTGTTTCCAATATTATAAATCATAAAGGCAGCGTTGGTGATGCCACCAGGGAGCGTGTAGAGAAGGTGATTCGCGAGATGAATTATACGCCTAATTATGTTGCCAAAAATCTGAAAACCAAAAACACCAGAAGTATCGGTGTTATTGCAGAAGATATGACAGTTTTTGCTCTTCCTGATATTATCGACGGCATTACGGAATACTGTGAGGAAGCTGATTACCAGATTCTTCTTGTAAATCTCCGTCTTTATAAGAAATTCCAGGATAATTATTACCGTGATAACCGTCACAAAGAAATTGTACGTCAGGAGTTCCAGAAGCTTCTGGCAAAGCAGGTCGAAGGAATTATTTATGTGGCTGCCCATGAGCGCCTGATCGATATTATCCCAGAGGATCTGCCCATTCCAACGGTAGTTGCTTATGGCTTTACTGGCAGTGGGAAAATCCCATCTGTAGTGGTGAAGGATATCAAAGGTGCCCATGATCTGGTCAGTTATATTGTTTCCAGAGGACACAGGAAAATTGGTGTTATCGCAGGTAAGAAGGAGAGTATTCATACCCAGTCCCGTCTGGAGGGCTACCAGAAAGCTTTGTTCGAAGGAGGGATTCTCTATGATCCGGATATGGTTACTTATGGGGACTGGGATCGGCAGAGTGGCTATGAGAACACGGATATTCTTTTGGAAAAGGGTGCAACAGCTATTTTCTGTATGAATGATTTCATGGCTGGTGGAACCTATGACCGTTTGGAAGAGCTTGGGCTTCATGCTGGGAAAGATGTGGCTGTGGCTGGCTATGATAACCGTGAAATGGCATGCTATGAAAAGCCGCCGCTTACTACCATGGCTCTTCCTCTTCATGATATTGGCTATAAAGCCTGTCAGATCATTATTGGGATTCTGACAAAAGAAGAAGTGGAGTTGGATAATGGAAATTGCTTTGTGGAGTGTATTCCTTGTATTCGGGAGTCGGTGAATGCGGTGGAGGCATAGAGAACGGTATTTGCTATTTAATGTGTTGAAAAGTTCTTTAGGAGGGACGCATTGTCCAAATGCGTCCGGAATAACGACCAGCACATTAAATAGCAACTTTTTTAAGAAATCGCAGCTTCAGCGAATGCAGTTGTAACCAGGTTTTCACAATCTGCCCTGTCAGATAATTCTCCTGCACTCTCCAGAATATCCTGCAAAAGTTCAAAACTATCTTTTTCGAATATCAGATTCTCTTTCCAGGTATCCTGCTCATAATAACGCTTGACAATTGTGGTAAGGGTATCCATATCTGTTTCCGGGAATTGAGGGGAAATCACCTGCGCAATTTCCTCAGGGGAATGGCTTTGTACATAGTCCATGCCTTTTTGAAGGGCGTTTGTGAAGCTCTGGATAATCTGTGGGTTTTCGTTAAGAAAGCTGGTCTTTGCACTGTAAGAGGTATAGGGGACATAGCCGGAATCCACGCCCAGAGAAGCCACTACATAGCCTTTTCCTTCTTTTTCCAGGGCGGTTGCAGAAGGCTCAAATTCAACAGTAAAATCTGCTGACATGTCGCCGGTAAATGCAGCTGCAGTGGAACCAAAATCAATACTCTGGTCGATTTCCAGATCCGACGCCGGATCAATATTATGATTCTTTAAAATGTACTCAAATACCATTTCCGGCATGCCACCTGTCGTCTGTAACACAATGTAAATATCCGTTCGATAGCTGTTTTGCAGTCATTTCTGCAGATAAATCAAACGTTTCTGGCAGATAGTCACTGGCAAGCAATGTGATTTCTTTTTTTGCTTTTACGATTCTGTATGGTTTCAGCGAGTTTTCGGTAGGCTCCAGAATGCCAAGGCTTTTCGCCAGTTCAATATATGGCAGAATACTCTGCTTTGTCTTTTTGAATCCCAGGTCTGTGATATGTTCGGACAGATATTTGGCGGATGTGTAGCCACGCGTATCTTCGGCAATCAACATCAGCACAATGGCAATGATCGTATTTTCCCTGCGGTTCATTTCATTGGCAGGGCTGTAGCTGATCAGATTAGATAATCCATATTTTAAAGTTATTTCCGGCATTCTATCTTCGTCTACCACAATTTTTTCTATGAGTAGTTCAATATCCCTGCGGTCAAGTGTTCCCCCGTCAATAATCTTATCTACGACATCAAGAGCATTCCGTAATGTATCTTTTACATCCGGTGTTTCGATTGCAGTTTCGTCTAGTTCTTTTAACTGCATTTCAAGACCATGAATCTGAGCCAGTAAATCTTTTTGCATGGAATCATAAGTCTCATGAATCAAATCCTCATTTCCGGAAGAGGTAGCCAGGTCTTTTACTTTTTGTGTGAGTAAAACTTTTAACTGATTTTTTCGGTCAGATATTTCTCCATGCAGTTCCTTTCGTTTTTCCTCTACTGTTTTCTTTTCAGCTTCAAAATCTTTTAAATCGTAGGTAGCAATGACTTCACAGAGTGCATTTCTGCACATTTTGATATAAGTCAGAACATCCTCCATCAAATCATCTTCTTCAATCAGATGAGCCTTGGAGCAATAACGTCTGCCTTTGGTATTATATGTCGTACAGATATAATATTTCCGTTCCCTGCTGGACGTCTGGCGCTTAATTGGTGTAAGACGACTTCCGCAGTCCTTACAATACAGACAGCTTCCGAAGGGATGGGGAATCTCTGAACCAAGCCATTGTCCCCGGCTTCCACGATAATTCGTGCAGTTACGCTTTTCTTTTAATTCCTGCATCAGTGAAAAGGTTGCTTTATCAATAATCGCCGGATGATGATTTTCAAAAATACATTGTTCTTCCTTTGGGACACGTTTGTCCTTTCCATGAACGGTATTCCTTGCACGCTTTTTCAGCCGGAACGTTCCAATATAAAAATCATTGTCCAGGATTTCTTTTATCATGGCATCCGACCATTTGGAAGCGACCAGCCTTTTGGATAATCTTCCCTCTTCGATTTCGCGTTCCCGCTGGATCATAGAAGGTGTAGGTGCACCATGTTCTGTCAGATACGTGGCGATTTTTCGATAGCCGGAACCGGAAAGATATAAGTCGTAAATTTGCTTAATATATTCTGCTTCTTTTGGTACGATTTCCAGAATCGTCTTATCTTTTTCATTGCGCCGGTATCCAAAAGGCGGTCTGGTGATCAAAGTTCCTTCTTTTTGCCTTGCTCCGATGGCTCGTTTGATCTTTTTACTGGTATCTTTCACATACCTTTCATTAAACCAGGTTTTGATACCAATGGTGTCATCACTGGAATCCATAGAATCATAATTATCATCAATGACGATCAGGTGTTTGCCACGTTCCTGAAACTCATCCAGAAGCAGAAGCACCTTTGCGTTATGTCTGCCAAGACGGGAGAAGTCTTTGACGTATACGGTATCAATCTCTTTATCCAGATCTGCCATCATTTGCCGAAATCCCGGTCTGTCAAAGATATAACCGGAAATTCCATCATCTTCATACCAGCGGTCAATTTTTACACCATGATCATCGGCATATTGACTGATGATCAGCTTCTGATTTTTTATGGAAACGTAATTTTTCTTATCATCATCTCTGGAGAGACGGACATATCCTGCATTCATAATTGTTCCTTTCTAAATGTAAATACAAATGTTATGCACTATGTAATTTTATTATATATATAATGGGTAAGAAAAAGTATATAGTCAAATTGAAGGAATTTAAACATATGAAATATTTGATATTGATGATAGATTGCGAAACCATGTGAGATTTGATATGATTTTAAGAAAATATTTAATAGATTTTGGAAATTTGACGGAGGTAGTTATGGCTTTTGATTTTAAGAAAGAATATAAAGAATTTTATATGCCGAAGAAAAAACCAGAGATTGTAAATGTCCCGAAGGCTAATTACATTGCAGTCAGAGGTAAAGGCAATCCAAACGAAGAAGGCGGTGCATATCAACAAGCGATTAGTGTTTTATATGCTGTTGCATACACATTAAAAATGAGTTACAAGACAGATTATAAAATTGAAGGTTTTTTTGAATATGTTGTCCCGCCATTGGAAGGCTTTTGGTGGCAGGACGATGTCGAGGGTGTAGATTATACAAATAAATCTGCTTTTAACTGGATTTCTGTCATTCGTCTGCCTGATTTCATTTCTAAAGCTGATTTTGACTGGGCGGTAGAAACAGCAACAAAAAAGAAGAAACTCGATTGTTCATTAGCAGAGTATCTTACGATTGATGAAGGATTATGCGTTCAAATTATGCACATAGGTTCTTTTGATGATGAGCCAGCAACCGTTGCGCTTATGGATACTTATTTAGAACAAAATGGGTATGTGAATGATATTAACAAAGATAGATTGCACCACGAGATTTATATGTCTGATGCAAGAAAGGTTGCCCCGGAAAAATGGAAAACTGTAATTAGACATCCAATTAAGAAAGCGTGAAATCGAAATTTAGAGGAGTAAAATATTATGAATCCTGAAATAGATATAAGTAATGTTATCCTAAAAACAGAGCGTTTGTTGATTCGCCCATGGCGGCAATCCGACCTTGATGACTTTTATTCCTACGCTTCAGTAGATGGAGTCGGGCAAATGGCGGGTTGGAAGCCTCATGAAAGCAAGGAAGAATCTAAGATTATTCTTGATATGTTCATTAGCCATAAGAAAACATTTGCACTCGAATATCAGGGCAAAGTAATAGGTTCTGTTGGGATCGAAAAATACAATGAAACTCACTTCCCGGAATTTAAAAATAAGAAATGCCGTGAGATAGGCTATGTTCTGAGCAAAGAATATTGGGGACAAGGTTTGATGCCGGAAGCGTTGAAAGAAGTAATTCGTTTTCTCTTTGAGAACGCTAATCTTGATGTAATCTTCTGTGGTCACTTCTTGTGGAATGAGCAATCTCATAGAGTTCAGGAAAAAAGTGGTTTCAAGCACTATGCATTTGATACCTATGAGACAGCATTCGGTACAACGGAAGAAAATGAGGTAAACATTCTAAAAAGAGAAGATTGGGTATTGCAGCAAATTCCAGCTTGTTGAAATCATGATATATCATCCCAGTGATTTCTAACCATTGCTTTGATACCATTGTGAATATCGGCATCCGAGTTCCCATCCAGAAATGTGACAACCCGGAAACCACTATCCGTATATTTCTTACATTCAGCTTCAAATTTTTCCTGCGAGGAGAAGTCGCTGCGCCAGAGATAATACGTTGGTTTACGCAAGGCTATCACATCCTTTTTGTTAAATTTTCTATCATTATCATATAAAAAGTGGACAGTTTTTGTGTCTGTCCACTTTAAAATAATTTTATCGTTCACGATCTGAATGGCTTAACTGACCTCTTTTTACCTGACTTGTAAATATTTTTGAGGCGCTATCAGCAATAAAATTGTTGTATAATACATATACATTACAGCAAAAATTAAGGAGGGAGCGAATGAATTTAGATATATATCAGAAATTATGTTCAGAGTCAAAAATACTCTGGACACAGCATTGTCTGCAACGGATGCAGGAAAGAGATATCAGTCGTGCTGATGTAAAAAATGGAATTGCAACCGGAGAAATTATAGAAGATTATCTTGATGACTATCCAAATCCCAGTTGTCTGATTTTTGGATATAATGTAAATGGCCGGATTTTGCATATTGTCGCCGGATGTGATAATATAAATATATATATCATAACCGCATATTACCCAGACACAAAGAAATTTTAAAATGATTTGAAAACTCGAAGAAAGAGGTGATGGATATGTGTATGTATTGTAAGAATAGTACAACTGTTAATAGCACAACAACGCACGTCGTAAATTATAAAAATTGTATTATCGTAATCAAAAATGTTCCATGCCTTGAATGTGATCAGTGTGGCGAAAAATACTATACAGACGAAGTTGCTGAACGCCTTGAATTAATTGTTGATATGGCGAAAAAATTAATGCAGGAAATCGCAGTTATTGACTATCCACAGGTAGCTTAATAATTTTCTATATTTTTATTGCGTTTTAGCAGAAAATAGAATATAGTATTCATCAGTGATCAGATTGCAGAAACTTGTGAAGCCTGCGATCGGGAGAGGATGCTGAGGCCCCTCTCCTTTTTCTTTTATACATTCTTCACACTATTCATCCCATCCACCCAGTTACACAAAACCACAATCATCTCATAATTTACATGGATATATGTACGCCACCTTTACGACCGCCAAGAACTCTCTTATCTCTCAGATCATCCCATGAGAAATCTGGCATTTTCTCCCTTGCCACAAGGAAGTTTCCAGCCCTCTGGGTGAGCTGTGCGAAATTCACAACCGGATCAGTGGCACCTTCCTGATAGGCATAGATAGATGCCTCGGCCCCCATAAATCCAATATCAGCTTCTCCGGAAATGACAGCAGTCATAGTCTTATCCGCACCAAATCCTGTGACAAGTGTCAGATCCAGCCCTTCCTCTGCGAAATACCCTTCTTCAATCGCCACATATTGCGGTGCATAGAAAATTGAATGCGCCACTTCGTTTAAGGTAACCTTTGTAAGCTCCTCTTTTGATTCTCCATCCTTTGCAGCAAAGACTGTGGCTGGCAGTGCAGTTACTGCAAGAATCACAGCTGCTGCCAGTGAGATCCATTTTTTATTCTTCATACAGAGACTCCTTTTTGACTTCTGCTGTTAGGATATGCAAAATATGGGAAAGATGTTCGTAATAAGTATATTGCAAAGCTTAAAAAGAGGGTCGAGAAAAGTTATTTACCTGCCTTTTCTGATAAAATTTGTAATTGAATTTTTAACTTTCCTAACAGTTAAAAAATATGAAATGTATTTAACAACAATTCAATTGTGCTCATCTGTCAATTCTGCTATGCTTTAATCACAAAAGCTTTTGGAATTTCAATCAGGAGAAAAATAAAATGAATATTGGAAATGTGATTAAAAAATATAGAAAAGAATTAGGTTACACGCAGGAAGAAATGGCAAAACGTCTGGGAGTAACCACTCCGGCGGTGAATAAGTGGGAAAATGGGAACTCCAATCCTGATATTGAATTGTTAGCTCCTATTGCAAGATTACTGCATATTTCCCTTGATACCCTGTTGTCTTTTCGCGAAAATCTGACTGACCTTGAAATCGAAGAGATGATCCACAAAATGGACAAAATGTTTTCTGAGGAAGGCTTTGAGAAGACTTATCAGTGGGCTGTAAATACCATAAAAGAATATTCAAACTGCAATTTGCTGATCTGGCAGATTGCGGTAATGCTTGATTCGCGCCGGATCATTGGCATGTGCGAGAATCCGGATAGGTACGATGAGCAGATCAATTCCTGGTACGAAATGGCGCTGAGTGATAAAGATGAAAAAATTCAGCACTATGCAGCTGATTCCCTGTTTGGCTTTTATTTGCGAAAAAAGAATTATGAAATGGCAGAAAAATATTTAAACTATTTTTCCGATTATGATCCCATGAAAAAGGTGAAGCAGGGACAATTATATATGAAGCAGGGGAAAAAAGAAGAGGCATTTGAGATGCTGGAAAAGGCTGTTTTTTCAGAGTATACCACCTTGAATTTGGCTTTTGGAATCATGATTACTAAGGCTCTTGAGGAAAAAGACCATGGATACGCAAGGTTTCTGGCAGAGAAAATGTGTACATTAGCTTCAGGATTTGATATGGGAAAATATAATGAATGTGCAGCAATGTTGAATGTTGTGACCGCAGAGAACAATGTAGAGGGCACTTTCCAGGTTGCAAAGCAATTGCTGAACAATGTGGACACCATATGTGATTTTCAGGAATCCCAATTATACAAACATATGAAATTTCAGGAAGTCGAAAATCCATATACGGAAGAAATGAAAAAAGAATTGCTGGAAGGCTTCAGAAACGCAGAAGAGTTTGCTTATATGAAAGAATACGAACCCTGGGAAAAATTGTTATCAGGGAATTAAAATTGTCACTTTCCTCAAAATGGTTGTATATAAATAAAGAACGATGTATAGTATTTGCAAGGTTTTTCTTTTATTCCAAATCATGAACATGCTCATGTGGTAAACAGAGTATAGAAAGAACACACTTCAGAAAGGGAGTTTTATTATGGAAAAAACAATTCGTGAATTAACCGGGGATTTATTAGCAGCACCATCCGCTTGTAAAGAGATCAAAGACGCAGCACAAAATTATCTGGATGCTGTTGGAACGGAAAAAGAAGCAGATGCAGCCAAAGCATACGTTGCAGAGATGGAAGCGGATATTATGCCTATCGAGGGATTGATTTCCTTTGCTGAGTCTGATATGGGAGCTAAGGTTTTTGGTGCAGATGGTGTGAAAAATGTTTTGCTTCACGCAAAAGAGCGCAAAGCTGCAGGTGAAAAATACTGTGATTGTCCGGCATGTGCTGCATGCGAGGCACTGCTTGCGAAGAAAGAGGAGATTTTAACCGAATAAACTGCGGCGCAGTTATTCGGTGTAGAGCTACGTAGCGAAGCGGACCTGGAATATCCGCTTGACAATAAAGAAAAATCGGGAGCAGGACCTTACAGCATGTTCGTGAGTGAGGGTAATTGGAGAAAAATCCGGAAATCAAGTTCAGATACAGACATTTGAGGAGTGACAACAATGGAAACAATCACAAGAGACGAGGCTTTTACATTATTAAAAAAATACAACAAGGATCCATTTCATATCCAGCATGCACTGACTGTGGAAGCGGTCATGAAATGGTATGCAAACGAACTGGGATATGGAAAGGACGCTGAATACTGGGGAATCGTAGGACTTCTTCATGACATTGATTTCGAGCTTTATCCGGAAGAACATTGCCTGAAAGCACCGGAAATGCTCCGCGAGGCAGGTGTAGGCGAGGATGTGATCCACAGTGTGGTATCTCACGGATATGGAATAACCGTAGGCTGCGGTGTAACGATCGATGTAGCACCGGAACAGGAGATGGAAAAGGTGCTCTTTGCAGCAGACGAACTTACCGGATTGATCTGGGCAGCAGCTTTAATGCGTCCATCCAAGAGCACCAAGGATATGGAACTGAAATCCCTGAAGAAAAAGTACAAGAGCAAAGGCTTCGCAGCAGGATGCTCCCGGGAAGTAATTGAGCGCGGTGCGCAGCAGCTTGGATGGGAACTGGAAAAACTGCTGACCATGACACTGCAGGCGATGGCAGCCAGTGAAGATACGATTAATGCTGAACTTTCTATATAATGAAAAATCCTCTTGAAATGACAGGACTATTAAGTACCCATCAATTCAAGAGGATTTATAGTATTAAGTTATTCTTTAGAGGACTTATTTAAATTTACTGGCTGATCAGTTCCTGTAATTCAGCATCATAGTCAACTCTTTCGCCACTTGTGGTATCGAATACCATAGTAGACTTGTTATCATCTGTATAGGTGCTCCATGCTGGAACCTTATCTCCATTTGGATCTCCGGTGCGTGCAAAGTTTACCCATGCACTTGCCATTACATCCTGCAGATCATAAGCGTCCTGGCTTCCGCCATAGCAGTCAGATACCAGATCTACATTGTGGAATACAAATGGAATTTCTCCGCAGTGCCATAAGTTTACACCACCGTCAATTGGAGATTCATAGGATACAACGTAATCATAATTCTTTGTTGCACCAGCTTCCACTCGCTTTGTAAGGGTTTTTGAGAAATTGGTACGATTTGCTACATAATAAGCATCGCAAGCGCTCTTTTCAGGATAAGCTTTCAGGAATGCTTCTTTTACAGCTTCTGCTTTATCACCATATTTTTCAGTTAATTTTTCGTCTACTTCTTCTTCGGTCCAGGAGTTTTTGTTGGTTTCATTTGGATCCAGAGCAGTCCAGCAATTCATTTCTCCAAATACAGAACCTACCATAACCGGAATGTCATTTGTCCATTCCTGGAAATTACTCTGAATATAATCTTCATCAAGAACAGGGCGCCAGCTTAAAGAAGTTCCCAGTTCATCGCCTACCTGTTTCATTGCTTCAGTTGCAGCTGCATCAAGAGTATCATAAGGAACCTCTTTCAACTGCTCAATCTGGTTATCTGTAATTCCCAAAATCTCAAGGGTTTTTTCAGTTATTTTCTTAGCAGTATCTTTTTCGATATAACGTTCACTTCCACTTTGTACAATTGCCTGATTGAATAATCCTTCTGCTTCAGGGGTAGCTAACATACTGATAATCTTACCGCCACCACCGGACTGTCCGAAAATAGTTACGTTGTCAGGATCGCCGCCAAAGTTAGCAATGTTTTCTTTTACCCACTTTAAGGATGCAACTAAATCTGCTACACCACAGTTACCGGAATACTGATAATCCTCACCGTATTCAGAAACATCCAGGTAGCCAAGTACGTTTAAACGATGGTTTACAGTTACCACAACTACATCACCAAAGTCACTGAGATTTTTTCCGTCATATGCAATACCTTCAATAGAGGAACCATTGGTGTATCCGCCGCCATGGAACCATACCATAACCGGTTTCTTTGCATTGGAATCCAGATCCGGTGTCCAGACATTCAGATTCTGGCAATCTTCGCTCTGAGCCCAGTAACGATGAGGAATCAGGAAATCTCCACCATCCGGATCTGTCATTTTTGTAATAGGTGCGGTTGAACCATAAACAAGGCAATTTCGGATACCATCCCAGGAATCAGGAGCCTCTGGCATTTCAAATCTGTCAGCTTTTGCATAAGGAATTCCACGGAAGGTATAAGTTCCATCATCAATAAAACCACGAACCTTTCCAGATGTGGTATCTGTTACGCCATCTGTTCTGCTAACTACAGTACTTTCTGTGGCTGCTGTGTCATCAGCTGCTGCAGCGGAAACTGTTGAAATTCCCATAGAGAAAATCATAGCACTGCTTAAAAGAATAGTTAAAATTTTTTTCTTCATTTCTGAAATCTCCTCCTTCGAATCAAGTGAGTTTATTATAAAAAAACAAATCTGTCAGCGCTATAAGTTTTTGAATCGGTCACTATTACTTTTTTGCTTGTTTGGGAAATCCGATTGAAAAACAATTTGATTGGTTGTACTATATTTAATATGAAAGTCCCGGACGGCAACCAAGAATGAGCCATGCTTGCATGAGCGAATTCTTGGGTATCGGACGTGCTGACTTTCATATATTCAATATGAAAAGAGAGTTCTTATGAAAAAAAATCTGAAGATATTTTTATTAATTGCTGTTTGCGCCATGGCAGGCTGTTGTCTGTTATATATCAGAGAAGCGGATGAAAAGCAGCAAATACACAGTGAAAAAAAAGAAAAGGAAAAACTGGTATTTCTTACATCTAAGAGAGAAACAAGACATATTTTTGAAAAAATCATTGCAGATTTTAATGAATCACAGGATGAGATATATGTAGAACATATGGAGGTACCAAATCCGGAACAGGAACTGCAAATCCGTGCAATTCAGGGAGAATTTCCAGATATTGTTGAATTTATCGGAGCACAGAATGATAATCTGGAAAAATATGTAAAAGGTGGATATTTGCAGGAGTTAAATGATTTTTCTGCAACTCATTGTGTAAACGAACATTTTTTGGAAAAATTAAAAATTCTTAATGGAACTTATGTACTTCCATTGTCTGTGAATTACAGAGGGATATTTTATAACAAAAGGATGCTGGAAGAGGACGGATACCAGATTCCTTCTACATATGCGGAACTTATTGATACAATGGAGCAGATAAAAAAAGCAGGAAAGCTTCCAATTATTTTTGCAGATAAAGACAGCTGGACGATTCACCAGGGATGGGATGCAATTGACATGTCTTCAAGAGGAAGTCAGGACGATTTATTTCAGAAGGTGTTGAATGGTGATGCCTTTTTATATGAAGATCCTATCGCTCTAGATTCTACCAGAAAATTTTTGGAAATAAGAAAATATGGTCAGAAACAGACAGTAAACACAGGATATGATGAAGCTGTAAAAAGATTTGCAAAGGGAGAAGCCTATATGTTTCTTCAGGGGAACTGGGCGTATCCTATGATAAAAAAGATAAATCCGGATATAGACCTGTTGTTTATGCCGTTTCCGGCAGATGATGAAGACGGTGCAAAAGTTGTGGCAAAAATAGATGCAACATTGGGAATTTCCGCTTCCTGCGAGCATTTAGACGCGATTGGAAAATTTCTGGATTATGTATTTTCAAAGAATATCAGTGAATATTATGCAGAAAAAGCTGGGGCATACTCCTGTATAAAATTTGTAGATGTAACAGACAGTTATGCAAAAGCATTCACAGATAGCATTAGTAATGGTGATTTTTATCTGGAAGAATTTGCATATGAGAGTACAAAATCTGATGCGAGGAACACTTTATTTCAGAACTTTATCAGTTCCACTCAAAGGAACACAGAAAAATCATTTTTGAAAAAATTGAATGATCTTTTGATTCAGTAGAAAGGAGACTGCGTGTGAAGAAAATTGCAAGATTACCTGTATGGTGGCAGCTTTTTATTGGGTTAGCATGCAGTTTCTTATTTTCCTTAATAGTAATTTGTGCTTCTTTTTTCATTGATGTAAAAGAGGCCGAAAAAAATAATTGGTCTTATTTACATAAAATGAGCAGTCAGTGGGAAATGGAGATTGAGACCATAACAAAGAATCTGGATTATTTGAAATATTTACATTTAATAGACAAAGGTATCATGACAGATCTTCGAAATGATTATGAAAAACAATCTTTAAAAAAGCAGCTTTCGTCCAAGGAATATGTAAATGGTATTCTGGAAGATATCTGTGGAATTAATCCTTATATTTTACGTGCTGCGATTTTAACTGAAAATGGAAATATTTATGGTAACTTTGTAGAAGATTCGTTGACACAGATTAAGCAGGCACAAGATCATATTGTCTATTCGAAAGTCAGCCATAAAAGTGAAGAGTACATTACAGACGTATATGAAGGGGAAATCAACATGCTTCCCTATAAATTGCTGACAATCGCATATGCTATGTATCCGGTGGAATCGGATGAAAAGCTTGCTACTATTTATATCGATCTGGACTTTGAAGAAATCAAAAAAAGTTTTTCCGTGTTTTCAAACGATGAAATTGAATGCTGTCTTTTTAACAAAAACGGAATCATTTATTCTTCTGAAGAAGAAAACAATTTTCTTCTTGAGGATGTGAAGACGATTTATGAAAATTCAGACCATCAGGGAATACTGAAAGCAGACGGTTCTGCCTGGAATGCATATGTTGTTAAAGTCGATAATCTGGACTGGTATCTGGTTCAATGCATGCAGCAAAAAAGTTTTGTGTTCAATAGTCTAAAGAATATTTTGTTTTATAGCTTCTGGGTTTTGCTGATTTTTGTTTTTTTACTGATTGGGGGAATACAGCTGATCAGTCGCATTACAAAGCCTATTTCTAAATTTTCCGACGCCTTAAATCAGGTAACCTTACATAAAAAACAAAAACCTCAGCATATTCAATTGGAAGAGGATGTACCAAGGGAAATTTCCACAATGGTAAGTGGCTATAACGATCTTGTATCCCGTATTGAAGAGAATATTATCCTGGCATACAAGAACGAAATAAGCCAGAAAAAGACAGAACTGCAAATGCTGCAATACCAGATCAATCCTCATTTTTTATACAACACATTAAATATTGTCAGTGCATTGGCGAAACTAAATGGAATTGATGAAATATCGGAAATTTCAGAATGCCTGTCCCATATTTTCCATTATAACGTAAAAGGGGGGAATATTGTACAGCTGAAAAAGGAACTTGAGAATCTTCAGTGTTACGTAAAAATACAGTCCATGCGTTTTCCGGGAAAATTTGATGTAATATACAACGTGGAAGAGGACATGCTGACCTGCGAAATGTTAAAATTTATATTACAGCCATTAATGGAGAATGCAATGGAACATGGCGTTATCCCATGCAAAAGAAGAGGGCGGATAGAAGTGACTGGAAAAATCAGTTCCGATCATATAGCTGAGATCAGCATTTGCGATAATGGAAATGGAATAAGCGATGAAATGCTGCAGAGGTTACACCAGGAGCTTAAGAAGGACTTGCAGCAGGGAGTGAATCCTAGTTCCTCTGGAATCGGACTTATAAATGTGCACCAGAGGATTAAAAACTATTATGGAGAAGAATTTGGAATTTCAGTTGAAAGTAATCAAGGGGAATACACTTGTGTGAAAGTCCGTTTCCCGGTATTGCAAGAAGAGGTATGAAAATGAATTTTAAAATTTTAGTTGCAGATGATGAATATTATGCGAGAAAAGCACTTGTTATGATGCTTGAAAAATCAGAACTGCCGATTTCAGTGAATGGAGATTTTGAAGACGGGGAAGAAGTGATAGAATTTCTTCAGGAGAACGAAGCGGATATTATCATTACAGATATCCGGATGCCAAATACAGATGGCCTGGAACTGGCAAAATATGTACAGGAACATATGCCAAAATGTTCAGTAGTGATAGAAACCGGATATGAAGATTTTCAATATGCAAGAAATGCGCTGCGCTATCATGTTAAGGAGTATTTGACAAAACCAATCAATGAATCAGAATTGATTAAATGTATAAAAGATATTCTTGCCGAAAAAGCACAGTCTGATAATCTGGAAAATATAAATAAATTAAAGGGTGCTGTTGAGAATCTGGATTTTGCACAATTGATACAGAATAAAAAATTATTTGACGATCTGATGCCAACGGATCTTTGGGATGCTCATTCCTGGTTCTTTATGGTGAAGGGAGAAGTTTCACATTCAGGATATCTGAAACTAAATAAATATTTGCAAAATAACAGAAATTCTGCCGACATACAAAGCTGGTATTTTAAAAATAAAGGGGAATGCATCTTACTGTTTTTTTGCAATGAGAAAATGGATTTCAAAACATGCATTGGAGAAGCTGATTTTTTACAGTTAAAAAATAGTATAGACAATAATTCCTGGTTTGGAATCAGTGGTATTCATAAAGGAAGAGCGGAAATTGAAAAGGCGTACAGAGAGTGTATTTACGCAATTAATAACCGTATTTTAATAAATGAAAACCTGTTTTTCTGGAAGGAAGAGCTGGAAATCACGGATTTACTGGAAAAAGAGACATTGGAAATATTCAGCAGGTTCATAGAATTTGGACGCATTCGTGAGGCAGAAAAGATCATAGACAAACTATTTGCCAAATGCATAAGAGAGCATGCAAACATTTACAGCCTTTATAATGCAATCATACAGCTTTTTTCTGTCCTCAGAAAAAACTATTACAACGGATGTCAGGTGCCCTCTGGAGAAGGGGGATATTTCCTGTTTGATTTTAAAATCGATCTGTATCAATTCCATACAGCGGATGAACTGAAAGAGTATTTGCTTATGATTTTGAAAGAAGTCTGTGAGAAAAGCGAGGAAAATGAAAATGAACTTCTGATAGAAAATATTTTAAGGTATCTTGAAAATCACTATGCAGATGATATTACATTAAATGAGCTTGCAGAACATAAATATTTTGTAAGTGTGGGCCACCTTAGCAGAACATTTAAAAATAAAACAGGATTGACATTTTCCAAGTATCTGACAGAACTTCGCTTGAAAAAGGCAATAGAATTTTTGAAAAATACAGACTTCGACATTACGGATATAGCTACATTTACAGGATATAATGATGCTTCCTATTTTACTCAGATTTTTCGTAAATCCTGCGGCATGACGCCTTCAGAATATCGCACACTGGAAAGAAAAAAAGAAAAATCAAAAAAGTGATATTGAAAAAGAAAATAATTAATAGTTTTTATCTTCCGCAAGCCTTAGAATAGATTTATCAAAAAAGGAGGCTCTGTTTATATGAAGAAGAGATTAACTGTATTGGCTGCATTGCTTACCTGCTCCACACTTATGGGAAGTGTTCATGTATATGCAGAGGAAAATGAAAAGAACGTTGTTGAAACTGCGTACGGAAAAGTGCAGGGAATCAACAGTGTAGATGAAAACTATGAGGATGTTGTAGAATTTCGTGGAATTCCATATGCAGCACCACCAGTTGATGATTTGCGTTGGAAACCACCGGTAGATCCGGAAAAATGGGATGATGTTCTTGTGTGCGACACTTACAAAGATATCCCGATGCAGGTATTGGGCGGAGCAGAGGTGGAACCGTATAAAACGGATATTTATTACGATGGAGTTCCTAAAATGAGTGAAGACTGTCTGTATCTGAATGTAATGACAACAGAAGATTCACTTTCCTCTACAGAAAAGAAACCGGTATATGTGTGGTTCCATGGAGGTGGACTGAACAGCTGCTATACCTTTGAGCCGGAAGGAAACGGAGAAGCTTTTGCAAAGAACGGAATCGTTGTGGTAACAGTGGAACAGCGTCTTGGCGTCTTTGGTTATCTGTCATTGCCGCAGCTTAGCGAGGAACAGGGCCAGAGCGGAAACTATGGTCTGATGGATCAGATCAAAGCAATGGAATGGATCAAAGAAAATATTGCGAATTTTGGAGGAGACCCTGAGAATATCACAGTTGGCGGACAATCCGGCGGTACCACAAAAGCAATGGCAATGACTGCTTCTCCTAAAATGGATGTGGAAGTAGATAAATTAATCCTGGAAAGTGGCTTAAAGTACAATATGGAATTCCAGACTCAGGAAAGTGCAGAAGAAAAAGGAACTGCATATCTGGGAGATCTGGGACTTGATGAAGCTACGACACTTGAGGATCTGAGAAACATGGATGCTGAAAAACTGATTGACAGCACCAGCTCTAATTATCCGGGAAGTATGAATCTGGATGGCCTGTATGTCACCTATGAAAGCATTCAGGATTCTATTAATGACGGAGTGTTTGATGAGATTTCCGTATTGTCTGGAACAAATATGGGAGAGGGAAGCTATCCGAAGGTATCCACAGCAGATGATTTCTATGCACAATACAAAGAAGCTCTTGGTGATTTGTATGATAAGTACGATTTTGAAAATCTGGTAAAGGTTGATGACAATACAGCAGCTATGGTCAGCCGTCAGTTAGGAACTTATGGCCTTGGCACAAATGTCAGCAGAAGCCTTATGGTCAATCGACTGTACGGAAAAACGATGTCAGAAAGAACAGATGGAAAAGCAGTAAATTATACATACTTATTCAGCCATGCTACACCTGAGAGCATGTCAGATTTAGGAACAGACAGAGGCTGGGCTAACCAGTGGGCATGGCATACAGGTGAAATGTGGTATGCATTTAATTCTCTGCGTGAGGGCGTTCCGGCGGTAAGACAGTGGACTGACTGGGATTATGAATTAGCAGAAAAAATGAATCAGTATTGGTCAAACTTTATCAAAACCGGAGATCCAAATGGAGATGGACTCGCATACTGGCCAGAAGCAGATGAAAATATGGGATATATTCAGTTGGGTGATGGAATCAGTACACATGACGAGGAACTGACAGATCTGGAAAAACTGATGATGGATTATACAACCAACTATTTCAATTTTCCTGTAGCAGATTAATAATAAACAAGACTATCACTTATAGGTAAAGTCGCCGGCTTAAAAGGCCGGCGGCTTTTATTATGTAATTTGAAGCGGACTTGTCCGCTTTGTTTTGGGATATATCAGTCAATTATGGTATACTGCATCATTTCATAATGTAATCTGCATCCTTCTGTAATGTCAAATGGCAGAAGCGCTCTTGCTACCAGCTTCAGTTCTTCCTCGGGAAGATCTGTCCTGCGCAGATGAGCGTAGTCGCCGTCAATAGATTCTACAATATAATCACAAATTAACATAGGAATTATCCCTCCGGTTTGTATTATTTATATGTTTATAGAATACCACAGAGAAAAACGTTTTTCAAATACCAATTCAGGTGCTATAATAAAAATCACAGGTGAAAAAAATATCAGTGAATAACATCAGAAAATGAGGTATCAAAAATGTCAGCATTAACAATCAGCCCGGAGGATGAAAAAAGAGTAAAAGGAATGGGCTTCCTGAATAACAGAGGAACCGACCTGTTTTCAGCAAGAGTTCTTACAACAAATGGAAAAGTAACTGCAGCACAGCATCGCTGTATGGCAGATGCAGCAGAAAAATTTGGCTGCGGTGAGATTCTGTATACCACCAGACTTTCTGTGGAAATCCCGGGAATTCCCTACGATAAGATTGAAGAATTTCAGAAATTTATATCGAAAGAAGGCCTGGTAACAGGTGGAACAGGGGCAAAGGTCCGTCCTGTAGTGTCCTGCAAAGGAACCACCTGTCAGTATGGACTTCTGGATTCTTACGCAATCTCTGAAGAAATTTACAAGCGCTTTTATGAAGGCTACGGAGATGTGGCATTGCCACATAAATTTAAGATTGCAGTCGGCGGATGTCCAAACAACTGTGTGAAGCCAAATCTGAATGATGTAGGCATTATCGGTCAGAGAATTCCGGAAGTGAACACAGACGTCTGTAAAGGCTGCAAGAAATGCGCCATCGAAGCGGCTTGCCCCAATAAAGTGGCAAAGGTCGTAGAAGGGAAAATTCAGATCGATAAAGAAGCCTGCAAGCACTGCGGCCGCTGTGTGGGAAAATGTCCGTTCCACACCATTGAGGATGGCGCTTACGGCTATAAGATATACATAGGTGGCCGTTGGGGCAAGAAAGTATCAATGGGAAAAGAGCTTGGCAAAATATTCACATCCAAAGAAGAAGCACTAGATGTAATTGAAAAGGCAATTCTTTTCTTCCGTGACAATGGAATAAAGGGAGAACGTTTTGCGGAGACTATTGAGAGAATTGGCTTTGAAAATGTGGAGAAGCAGCTGTTGGAGCAGCTGTGAAAAGACGTTGCCCGGGAGAGTCATTACAATTTGTGGAAATGCTCTGCACAGATAAAATAGAATTTGGAGGAAATAAACACCTATGAATACAAGAGAACAGATCCATGTATTATCTGAGGAAATGCTTGAAAATCTTGGAAAGCTGGTTGCCGTTGATTCCCAGCTTGGCACCCCGTCAGAGGGGAAACCTTTCGGAGAGGGACCGGCAGAAGCGCTTGGAATCGGACTTGAAATTGCCAGAGAGCTTGGCTTTAAAACCGTAAATCTTGATAACTACTGCGGTTACGCCGAAATGGGAGAAGGCGAGGAAATCGTGGGTATTGCAGGTCATCTTGATATTGTACCTGTAGGTGGTGACTGGACCTACGATCCATTTAAGCTGACACGAGATGGCGACCATGTGTACGGACGTGGAACTACAGATGACAAGGGGCCTGTAATTGAAGCACTTTATGCGATGAAACTTCTGAAGGATTCCGGTGTGAAACTGAACAAAAGAGTCCGTCTGATCATGGGATGCAATGAAGAGACCGGTTCTAAATGTATGGCACATTATAATGAGGTAGAGGAAGAGTTATCCTGCGGTTTTACACCTGATGCAAATTTCCCATGTATTCATGGTGAAAAAGGCTATATGTCCATGATGGCATATTCCAAAAATACCAGAATTATCTCCATGAATGGTGGCTTTGTTTCTAATGCTGTATGCGATAACTGTACCACTGTGATTCCGGAAGAGGCTGGTCTTAAGGAGAAACTGGAGCAGATGCTTTCCGAAACAAAACTGCAGGAATATAAAGTTACGGAAGGCGAAAATCAGATCACCATTTATGCAAAAGGTGTACCGGCTCATGCCAGCACTCCAACCCTTGGCATCAATGCCGCAGGTGTTACCATGGAATGTCTTGCAAAGGCAGGCTTCGAAGACGATTTTGTTAAATTTTATAATCAGCACATTGGAACAGCCTGTGACGGCTCCGGTGTTGGTCTTAAAATTTCCGATGAGTTTGGTGAGCTGACCTTCTGCAATGGAATCGTAAAAACAGAGGATGGCGTGATCTCCTGCACCATCGACATCCGTGTACCTGTAACCTTCAAAAAGGATGATATTCTGAATCGTATAGAAGGTAATCTGGAAGATAAAAATGGCCGTATTGAGGTGGGGGAAATCGGTAATCCGTTGTTCTTCCCAAGAGAATCTCCGCTGGTAAATGCCCTGTACAAGGCTTATGTGGATGTGACTGGCGACACGGAGAACAAACCAATGGTAATTGGCGGTGGTACCTATGCTAAATCGCTGAAAAATATTATTGCATTTGGTCCGGAAAAACTGGGTGTGGATTACCGTATTCACGGAGCAGATGAATTCATTCTGGTTTCTGAGATGGAAGAGGCTGTGGAAGTCTATATGGAAGCAATTAAGAATTTGTTAGCAATTTAACTGAATCAAGTAAGTCCCCCTGGGGCTGTTGCGAAAAGTAATAAGCAGTGGGGACTTGCTTGTAGCAGGAGGAGTGCAAGCTTCTTCTGATAAACTGCGAAGCCGTTATTCGGTTATGAGCAAGTAGCGAAGCGGACCTGGAAAATCTGCTTGCCCAAAATTAAACAAGTTTTGAATACAAAAATAAAAGAAGAAGTCCTCGAATGTTACTGGCGTTCGAGGGCTTCTTTGTGTGATTAGGAAATTACTTTGCAATACTTCTTTTACACAAAAAAGCTCTGAGAATATTGAGATTATATTGCAATTGGAAAATGTCAATATCTGTATCAGAAATGACAATGTTAGAATCGTCTTTTTTTAACAAGCAGGTATATAATAGGCGTGCATTGAAAAGAAAGTGTCAACACAGGTTAAACTGAGTTAGCACTAATCCTGGCTTTTCAGAGAATTGTATTCACCGGGATTGCAGCCGAAATACTTGCGGAATCCGATGGCAAAACGGCTTGCATTGCTGAAGCCTGTCAGGGCAGCAATCTGAGTCATGGAATACTGCCCGCTTTGTACCAGGGAGAAGCTCTTTTTCGCCCGGTATTCTTCCAGATAGGCAGTGATGGTTTTGCCCGTCATTTTTTTGAAAAGACGGCAGCAGACCTCTCTGGACAGATGCACATGATCTGCAAGCTGCTGTAGGGATATTACAGAATCAAAATGCGTATTCAGATAATTCAGCATTTGTTCCAGACGTTCAAGCTCCAGCTGATTGGAAGGCGTGTAATGGGAGGAATAGTTCTGACTCTCAAAGAGAATATCACTGAAAACCTGGCATAGAAGTCCTTTGATTTTCAATTCGTAACAGTAAGGTTTGTGATCAAAAAGCTGTTCGATCAGATTAAGCTTTTCCAGGATCTGTTGGTGCGAAGGTGTATCAGGCGTCAAAAGAACACATGGAATTGCTGCGTTTTGAAGAAAAGGTCTGAAACAGTTTTTCTCCACATCACTTCCAAAGTCTCCGTACATAAAGTCCGGGCGGACCAGAATGGTGCTGTATCTGGCTGGTTGATTGCCCGGTGAATGGCAGCTGTGAGGCACATTTCGATTTATGAGAAGACCTTCTCCTGGATTCAGATGATAGCTTTTTTGATAAATCTGATAGATAGCTTCTCCTTTTCTGGGAAGGCTGATCTCCAGATCATTATGCCAGTGAATGGGAACACTTTTTCCTTCAAAATCCCAGAGATCATCATGACTCACTGTCATTGGAAAGCTTTCGGTTCCATGAGGGCAAAGTTCTCTGTTGGTATCGTCTACCAGAATTTTTCGCATTGACATATACAATTCTCCAAGTGGTTTATATTTTTATTATAGCGCCAGCACATGTGCAGCGCAAGAGGGAGGTACAGATGTCTCGTTCAAAAGAAATGGATCTGACCACAGGAAATCCGTTCTGGTCTTTGCTGAAATTTGCCATTCCTGTAATTTTAGGAAACCTGTTTCAGCTTTTTTATACTCTGGCAGATTCTGTGATCGTGGGAAAAACGCTGGGAGCAGATTCCCTTGCAGCAGTTGGTTCCACCAGCATTATTATCTACTTTGTGTTCTGTTTTATCAATGGATTTACCGGTGGATTTGGTATCTGCCTGGGGCAGCGTTGTGGTGCAAAGGATGAAAAAGGAATGCGAAAAAGCATTGCTGTTTCCACTCTTTTAAGTATTGCCTTTACGGTGGTTCTTACACTTGTCTGTTGTCTGCTTGCGCATCAGATACTTAGCTGGATGCAGATTCCTGAGGATATTTCCGGAGAAGCCTATGACTATATGTTTGTGGTGCTTCTGGGCACCGGTGCAACCGTTTTTTACAACATGATCTCTAATATGCTGAGGGCTCTTGGGGACAGTAAAACACCACTGTATTTCCTGGTATTTTCTTCTGTTTTGAATATTTTTCTGGACATATTATTTATTGTTCCACTGCATATGGGTGTGGCAGGAGCAGCCTGGGCTACTATACTTTCCCAGTTCCTTTCCGCTGTACTTTCCTTGCTTGTAGGAATGAAAAAATTTCAGATTCTTCATCTTCACAGAGAAGATTTTCATGACCTGAAAGATGCAGCAGTCCTTCATTTGAAAATCGGTTTTCCAATGGGGTTCCAGATGTCGGTTATGTGTATTGGACAGCTGGCTATGCAGGCTGTGGTAAATTCTCTTGGAACGGCAGCAGTAGCCGGTTACACTGCCGCTTCCAAAGCAGACCAGCTTTCTGTCCTTGTAAATAATGCTATGATGACTGCAATTTCCAATTATGTAGCACAGAATTTTGGTGCTGGAAAGAAGGACAGAATCCGTCAGGGAGTACGCGCCTGCCTGATTCAGACAGAAGCTTTTAACCTGTTTATGTGTGTTGGAATTCTCATCCTTCGCCATCCGATCGTGCGGATGTTTCTGTCTGATCCAACACAGGAATTATATCATTATTCCGATATGTATCTCACAATTGTGGCACCATTTTATTTCATTCTTGGTCTGCTTGCCGTATACCGCACTTCCATCCAGAGCATGCAAAATGGCCGGGCTCCTTTCGCAGCCTGCATGATCGAACTGGTGATGCGAATCATTGCAACCGTAGGTCTTTCTGGAATTATTGGCTACACTGCCGTCTGCATCGCCAGCCCTCTGGCATGGTTCGGTGCATGTGCACTTCTGATCCCCTGTTATTACAGGATGATGAAAGACAGCACACAGACATCGATTTAAAGACAATATTGGGGCAGAAGATTTTTATATTGCAAAAATATGAGAATATTGCTGACGGCATGACTCAGACTATATTGACTTGAAAAACAGATATTTCTCAGTATCATTATGAGGAATATCTGTTTTTTATGGAATCAGTAGATATTGGCATGGCGAGATGGTATAATTAAAGTACTTATGTAATGGGGCACATTTTATTTGAAGTATAAAGTGGGAAGTGTTTAAAAAGAGTGGGAGTGTGAGCGGATATGAAGCAGGTAATCAGTATTGGAAAACAGGATTTCGCGTCACTTAGAGATGAGAACTATTTTTTTATAGATAAATCCGATTTTATAAAAGAATGGTGGGAAGCGGGAGATGAAATTACTTTAATTACCAGACCAAGACGTTTTGGAAAAACCTTGAATATGAGTATGCTTAACTGCTTTTTTTCAAATAAATATACCAATCGGGGAGAACTATTTAAGGGCTTATCTATATGGAAAGAAGAAAAATATCAAAGAATTCAAGGATGCTTTCCAGTGATTTTTCTAAGCTTTGCAGATGTGAAACAGACAAATTATCAGGATGCAGTAAGCAAGATTAAACGAATTATTTCTACCGCTTTTCAGCAATATAAAGAACTGTTTGATTCGCCCAAATTAACGGAACAGCAGAGAACGCAGCTTCAAAATGTGACTCCGGATATGGATAATGTAACAGCACAAAGTGCACTGCAGGAGCTTTCCTGTTATCTGCATCTTTATTATGGAAAGAAGGTTTTGATTCTTCTGGATGAGTACGATACACCCATGCAGGAGGCATATATTTATGGATATTGGAATGAGTTTACTGCATTTATCCGTGGGCTTTTTAATTCTACATTCAAAACAAACAGGCACCTGGAACGTGCAATTATGACAGGCATTACACGTGTTTCCAAAGAATCTATATTCTCAGATCTGAACAATCTGACTGTAATTACGACTACCTCGGAACGATATTCAGATTGTTTTGGATTTACGGAAAAAGAAGTTTTTCAGGCTCTGGAAATGTTTGAAATGGGGGATCAGAGAGAAAAGGTGAAGACCTGGTACGATGGTTTTACATTTGGAAAACATAAGGATATTTACAATCCATGGTCGATTACCAATTTCTTAAAGGAAGGTCAGCTGCGGCCTTACTGGGCGTCTACCAGTTCAAATGGTCTTGTAAATAAAATGCTTCAAAGTGCATCGCCAGAGATAAAAACAGGGATGGAAACATTGCTGGACGGAGGAACAATTACAGTTAATTTTGACGAGCAGATCGTATTTGAACAACTTGAAAAAGATGAAAATGCAATTTGGAGTCTGCTTTTGGCAAGTGGGTATCTTAAGGTGAAAAAAGTGGAACATCGTGGAATTACATTAGATCCATGGTATCATCTTTCCATTACCAATCTGGAAACAATTGGGATGTTTTCCAATATGTTTAAAGGATGGTTCAGTGCAAGCCAGTCAGAATATAATGGGTTTGTCAAGGCGTTGCTGCAAGGAGATGTGGAGGCTATGAATCATTATATGAATGAGGTTGCTCTTTCTACATTCAGCTACTTTGATACCGGAAAAAAATATTCAGATGAGCTGGCACCAGAGCGATTTTATCATGGCTTTGTATTGGGGCTTATGGTGGAACAGCGAGAGAATTATGTGATTCGTTCCAACCGGGAAAGCGGTTTTGGACGCTACGATATTATGCTGATTCCGCGTCCTCAAAGGAAAGGTAGTCTGCCGGCTGTGGTTCTGGAATTCAAGGTTTATAATGAAAAAAAGGAAAAAAATCTTGAGGATACTGTAAAAGCGGCTTTGCAGCAGATCGAGGAAAAGCAATACGATGTGGAGCTTATAGGCCTTGGCTTTGAAAAAGAAGAGATTCATCATTATGGATTTGCATTTAAAGGAAAAGAAGTACTCATAGGAGAGTAACTGCCTGGAGTGGCAGAAAATTCTATTAGATAATAAGACCCGGCAGATGTTGTGAAAATATCATCTGCCGGATTTTTTTCTTTACGATCTGTTTGAAGTTCTTAACAGACTATGTTCGCAAATATACTGGAATACAAAATAAAAAATAATTCCTTTTGAAACGGTAGAAAGTGTCAGTGCCCACCAGATTCCATTCAGTCCCAGTGCAGTGTTTGACAGAACCAGTGCAAGAGGAATTCGTATAATAGTCAGTCCAACGCTGATCAGACTGCAAAGCTGTGTCCGTCCAAGACCAGACAGGGCGCCCACAGTCATCATTTCCACGCTGAGAAAAATTTCGGAAAATCCGATGATCCGCAGGTAATCAACGGAAAGCCGGATAACTTCCTCTTCGTGGAAAAAGAGCACAGAAATCTGCCGTGGGAAAAATACAAAGGCAACAGTGATCAGTGCAGCCCAGCATATCAGAAGCCGAATGGAAATATGGTATCCTGATTTGATTCGGTCTTTTTTTCCTGCTCCGTAGTTCTGCCCTATGAAAGCGTTCAGGGCAGAGCCAAAACCGTCAGCCGTGTTCCAGGAAAGGGACTCAATCTGTCCGCCTACACGCTGTACAGCAATCGCGCCGTCCCCAAATCCGGCAACCATTCGGGTGAGTATCATGGAGATGATACAGTAAAGGCTTCCCTGAAGTGCAGTGGGGGTTCCAATGCGAAAGACTCCTTTTAAACAGGCAATATCCGGCCTGGAAAGCAGACGGATTTTGTGCAGTACATTGGCTTCACCGTGGTCACGGAGAATTTCTGCAACAAGGATCAACAGAACTACAATCTGTGCGGTAACAGTTGCCACTGCAGCTCCTACAACTTCTAATCTGGGAAATGGTCCTACACCAAGAACAAGAAGCGGATCAAGGATCATATTTAGTATCAGGCCAAAGAAGTTTGCTTTCAGCGGTGTTTTGGAATCACCCTGGGCTGTAAAAAGGCCTGTCAGCACCTGGGAAAGGAAGGAAAACAGGATCAGTCCGCAGGTGATCCTCATATAAATTCTGGCACTGTTGTAAGTTTCTGCATCATTTAATGCAAAGAACTGCAACAGCGGATTCGTAAATAACATACTGATCAATGTAACCAAAAGAGAGAATAGTATGGTAAGCTGCAGGGCCGCCTGTGCAAAGCCTGCGGCAGTCTTCTGATCACCTCTTCCAAGGGAATGCGCCATGTTTACCTGTCCTCCCATTCTTGCCAGGGAAGAAAGTCCCTGGGAGAGCCAGACGTACATACCTCCCACGCCTACACCGGCCACTGCCTTAGATCCCAGCATTCCTATCCATGCCATATCTGTAATATTGTAGGCTGTAGACAGAAAGGAAGAAGCCATGATTGGCAGTGCAAGTTCAGACAAAGTCCGTAAAATAGGACCGGAGGTGAGATTTAATTGTTTCTTTTTCATTTTATTTCTCCTGAAAATGGTAAA
Source organism: Ruminococcus sp. RTP21484sp1_RTP21281st1_A8_RTP21281_210402 (assembly GCF_040914025.1). Lineage (NCBI taxonomy): Bacteria > Bacillati > Bacillota > Clostridia > Eubacteriales > Oscillospiraceae > Ruminococcus > Ruminococcus sp. RTP21484sp1_RTP21281st1_A8_RTP21281_210402. The sequence goes on along the minus strand of NZ_JBCPGE010000042.1, from coordinate 1,122 downwards.
GTATCATTATTATAACATAGAAAACGCATTTTAAGAAGATGAAATATGACTTGAAAATACTCTATTACTATGCTAGAGCGTGTTTGAAAAATCATTCCCGAAATCTGCACGCTCCACTTTGCGGGAGATTTCACCCGAATTCGGTTGCCGTAGCCCGCTACGGCGCCCTCATCCGGGCGAAATCTCCCACAAATTGTGACGCACATCTTGCAGAAAGCCTTTTTCAAACACGCTCTAGACTTTTTCTCATCTAATTGCTTAGGTTATCTATTTTTATCAGGCACATCAGCCATTTTTTCAAAAAAATTTAATTAATAGGAAAATAAATATAATTGACAATATGTTGTATACGACATAAAATGAAAGGAGAGAACATGACTACATATGAAATTGTTTTTTATGAGAAGTCGGATGGTACAGAGCCTGTAAAAGATTTTATTATGAATTTATTGCCCAAAATGCAGGCGAAAACAATACGAATATTGGATATACTTCAGGAGTTTGGACCTGATTTACGCATGCCATATTCAAAAATGTTAAGAGATGGAATTTATGAGATAAGAATTATTCAGGGGAATAATTGTGCTCGAGTTTTGTATTTTTTTACTTGTGGGAATAAGATTATATTAACGAATGGTTTTATAAAAAAGACACAGAAGACTCCTGGAAGAGAAATTGAAATAGCTCAGAAATATCGGAAGGATTATGAGAGGAGAAATAAGAATGACTAGTTATAAGGAGTTTCGCAAAGAATTATTGAATGATCCAGAGGTGGCGGTTGAATACGAGGCACTAGAGCCTGAATTTGATATTATTCGCAGCTTGATGGAAGCAAGAATCAGTCAGAATATGACACAAAAAGAATTATCAGAGAGAACTGGGATTACGCAGGCGGATATCAGCCGAATTGAAAATGGTACTCGGAATCCAAGTCTTTCTATGTTAAAGAGGCTTGCAAAAGGACTGGGATGTAGATTAAAGGTGGAGTTTATTCCAAACCAGGCGAAGTGATTTTTCAAGGTGATATGCCAATGTGAAAAAGGTTAATGTGAAAAGGTTGAATGAAAAAGTAACTTCCACCATACATTGACACAGGTAAAATAAGACTTTTTTGCAGGACTA
>NZ_JBCPGE010000041.1:3125-41738 GCF_040914025.1 Ruminococcus sp. RTP21484sp1_RTP21281st1_A8_RTP21281_210402 | reverse complement strand
ACTCTGCTTTCACTTCTACAAAAGAAACCGGGCAGTCTTTGAAGCAAAAAGAAACTACCTTGAAGACCGTTCGTAATGGAAACAGCAGAAGCAGTAAAAAGGCTGTTCCGGTTTCGGATGATTCTTTTGATCTTGAAATCAGTCCTGACGAGATCCGGGATGCACGCAAAGAGGAGGATGAAAATTTGCCTGGCCAGATGCAGTTTGGCATGGAAGAAAAAGATCTGGAAGAGAGTTTTCTGGAGGAAAACGAGTCTGAAGAAGAAACGCTTGGTACAAGTGAGGAATCCTTAGAGGAAACAGCAGATGAGATGCCAGACGAAGTGCCCGAGGATACAGAGCGTTTTGAAGCAGAAGCGGAAGAAATTTCTGGTGAAACCGAGGAAGAAGAGTTTCATTTTGTTCGTGCAGAAGACGAAAACCCCTTTGCAGATGACAGCGAAGAGGAAACAGACGAAGGCTTCGGTATGGAATCTGAGGAAGAAGAGCTGGAACGTGCCAGAAAGGTAATGTGTAACTTTGGCCTTTTTAGCGGAAAGACGCTGGGTGAGATGATGGAAACCCCAAAAGGGGCAGACACGGTCAGATGGATGGCAACCGGTTATTACGGCAGCAACGTGGAAATGGTAAATGCTGCGAAGATGATTGTGGCACATGAAAAACAGAACAGACTTGCAGCGTAAACGTATTGTGGCTCCGGGAGAATGGAGCCACATTTTTTAGGAGGGATTATGTACGAACATCCATTTACCATAAAAGAAGTGGCGTGGTTACTGTCCATCCGGTGCCTGGATGGAGGATCGGATCAGGAGTTTCCGGTGGAATGTCCCTATTGTGGCGATACCAGAGGAAAATGCAGCTTTTGCATCAGTAAAAATGGGGAGATCAAAAACGTTTTTCATTGTTTCCACTGCGGGCAGGGCGGAAATATGCTTACCCTGTATGCGGACATTATGGGGCTTTATGGAGAAGATCGGTGTAAGGTGGCCTATCAGGATATTGTAAACCGCCTGGAAACTGGCAGTCAGGGAGCTGGAAACAAACCCAAAAAGATAACCAGCCGCTATAAAGGAAAACCATCTGTCCCCAAACGATCCCCGGAGTATGTTGATTTTGTGTACCGTCAGATGATTGCCCTTATGCAGCTTCAGGATCTGCATAAAGCTGACTTTAAAAGACGCGGTGCTACGGATTTTGAAATCAAGGAACTGGAGAAAAAAGGATATAAAAGCGTGGAACCTAAAAATGCAAGGCTCCTTGCCAAAAAACTGGAAGAAAAAGGAATCCGGCTGGATGGAATTCCAGGCTTTTACCGGAACCGGGATGGCAAGTGGGAAGCCTCTTTTTATGAAGGAAACAAAGGCTACCTGTGCCCTGTGTATTCCCTGAATCAAAAAATAAAAGGGTTTCAGATCCGGGTTGACCATCCGGTGAACAAAAGAAAATACATCTGGTTTACCAGCAGCGGATTTGAGGGTGGAACTTCAAGCGGCAGTCCGGCCGGGATATCCGGTTATATCAGCCCGGTTCAGAAGAACATCCGGGTGACAGAAGGAATTTTAAAGGCTGAACTTGCCAGCATGAGAAGTGGATATCCCTATATTGGAATCCCCGGTGTGGGAAATTACAAAAGCCTGCAGCTGGTGTTGATGGAATTAAAAAGCAGGGGCTTACAAACCGTGTATGAGTGTATGGACATGGATAAGATGATGAATCTTACCTGTCGTTGTGACTGTATGGAAAAGTGCATCGTATGTGGGACACCAGAACGGTTGTTGAGAAAGCAGGAGTGCCCACAAAAAAGGAGAAAGCGTGATACCATCCGGAAAGGATGCCTTAAACTGTACGACATGTGCGAAAAGCTTGGGTTAAACTGCCAGAGAATCAGCTGGGATACAGATGAAAAAGGCTTGTGGCTTGGAAATTATAAAGGTGTGGATGACTGGCTTTATAGGAAACCACCACAGGAAAAAGAGCGGTTTTCCTGATTTAATCAGATAAAAAAGGGTCTGAAAATATTCAGATCCTTTTTTATCTGGCTAAATAAGCCAGAGGAAAGGAGAAACACAGATGGGAATTCGAGACAGACCATACCTCATAAGTACCAGGGACAGACCATTACCAAGCAGGAGAGGAGAAAAACATTGGGTAAATTTAAGAGAAAAAGATGGCTTGCGGGTGCAATGGCTTTTGTGCTGTGCTGCAGCAGCCTCACTTCGACAGGTACTTTTGCAGTATCCGCAGAGGCAGAGGAAGAGGTGGCGCAGGAAGCCGTATCCGAACAGATGGTAGAAAAATCAGAGGAAGAGTTGATTGCGGAAACGACCTCCGATCCTTCCCTTGCCCTTGAAATCGAGCAGGGAGCAGCCTTTGATGTCCAGAAAGATTTTACCGGACTGGGATTAAAGGACGGGGATAAAGCGGAGCTGAAAAAAGCAGCTATGGAGGACGGAACCAATTTTGATCCGGCAAGACCAGGAACCTATAAATGTGTCTACCGGATTACGCCAAAAGAGGGGGATTCTTATCTGGTTGCCAGGACCATCACGGTAACGGAAAAAGAGCCGGAGACTCAGGCAGCAGGAGATTCTGGTACAGAAGAGTCAGGGGACAGCGAGGATCCCGATCCTTTGCCAGAACAGCCGGTCGTGGTCGGGGAAGCTCGTTCGGAAGAGGAAAGCCAGGAGTCTGATCTGACAGAGGTACCAGAAGAAGGAGAAATTTCCGATGAAACTGTGAACCCAAGTGAGAATCCAGATAGTAACACTACAGAGTCCGAAGAGACTATATCCGAAGACGATGGCTTTGCCTCTGACATTTTACCAGAAGAGGAGTTTGATTCGGAACTGGAGCGTGCCGAGGAAGAGGTTACCGTAGATCCGGAAACTGGCCTGACGCTTGGCGAAGTGTTAGAGCAGGCAGAGGAACAGGAAATTGATTTTTTAAGCCTGGAAGAGGGCGAAACGGTTTCTTTTATTGCTACCTATGCCAGCACCAGAACCGATGTGGATGTGACAAGGGGAACCTGCTATTACTACAGTGATTATGGGCTTGGCAGTTATCTGACCTATAAATATACGGTCAAATTTGACAATGTCAGTGCAACCGCTTATTGTATTCAGCCCTCGAAAAACAGCCCTGGGGATGGTGTGTATAAGATTACCAAACTTGGGGATGGCAAAAAGCTTGCAAAAGTGTGCTACTACGGAACCAAAGCTTCTGGTGTAAATGGCTTTTTCAAACAGGAACATCCGGATTTTTCTGCAGGGAAACAGTTTGTTATCACTCATTTGGCCGTGTCTTATGCAAGTGGAGGTGACGATGCTTTTTCCGGGGCAAACTCTACCGGACAGGCTCTTGCCATGGAACTTTATGAATACTGCATGGCACAGCCGGATATCCCAGATGTTGCCATGGAGTTTTCCAATGACAACGTAACTGCTTATATAGATGGAAATGAGCAGCGTACCGAAGAAATCAAGTTTAAAGCGGATTCCTTACAGAACATTACCATGAAGCTTCCATCTGGCGTGGTTTTCCATAACGTGGATACAGGAGAAGCAAGTGCTGCCGGAGTCAGTATAAAATTATATGGTGGAACTACTTTTTACTTATCCGCACCGCTTGACCAGGCGGCAAAGGTAGCGGGAGCCTGGAAGTCTACGATGAAAGGTTACATTACGAAAGACTTTTCGGCGTATAAAGTAACGACCGGTACCGATACCCAGAACCTTGCCCTGGTATTCGGCGAGGGTGTGGACGATGAGAAATACGTTGATTTTTCCGTTACCTGGCTTCAGCAGGCTACTATCGAGATTATCAAAAAAGATAGGGGCTCCAATGCCCTGTTAGCAGGTGCGGTCTATGGTGTCTATAGCGACGAGGCATGCCAGAACCTGATTACAGAAATGCCGCCAACGGATGCAAATGGCGTTTCTTCTGTGACAATTGACAAAACCCAGGATGTGGTTTACTTAAAAGAGATCACAGGTCCCTCTGGCTACCTTGTGGATGCTACCGCCCACGGCGTGTCACTTGTGATGGGAAGCAAAGTTACACAGGAGCTGTTTGACGATGAGAAAAAGGCTTCCCTTACCGTTTACAAAGAGGGTGAGGTATTAACAGGGGCAGATGTAACGGATGAAAAGGTAACCTTCCGTTATGAAACAAGAAGGCAAAAAGGTGCGGTATATAATGTCTATGCAGGCGCTGACATTGTGGCTGCAGATGGATCTACTATTTATCAGAATGGTGCCCTTGTAAAAGAAGGTCTGACAACCGGTGAAGACGGAAGTGCAACCCTTGATAACTTAAACATAGGAACCTACGTGGTAACCGAGACACAGGCACCGGATAAGCTGGTCTGCACAGGCGAATCCCAAACCGTAACCTTATCAGCTGCCGGTGAAAATGAAGAAGTTTCTTTTAGCACGGTTACCTTTACCAACGACAGACAAAAAGCCTCCGTATCTTTGGTAAAACAGGATGGGGAAACCAGACAGCCGCTTACAGGTGCTGTTTTTGGAATGTATGCAGGGAATGATATTGTATCTGCAGACGGGAATGTGATCGTCAGAAAAGACACCCTGATTGAAAAGGTAGCTACTGGTACGGATGGAAAAGCAGGTTATACCGCAGACCTTCCGGTTAACAATTCCTACTATATCAAAGAACTTCAGGCACCCCAGATGTACGTGTTAAATACTTCTGATGTTTATTCCTTTGCATTTAATTATGCAGGGGATAAAGAGAAAAAAGTAGAATTTACACATACTTTTACAGATGAGCGCGTCCGTGTGAATATCCATCTTACAAAGGAAGACAGTGAGACGGGAAAGAACGCACAGGGAGATGCAACTTTAGAAGGTGCTGTTTATGGCCTATATGCAAGGGAAGCAATTGGTTACCCGGATGGCAGCAGCGGTGTCCTTTATCCAAAAGACGCCCAGGTTGCTACACTTACCACCGACAAAGCTGGAAATGCAAGTGTATCCGGTCTCTATCCTGGAAAATACTATGTAAAAGAGATTACTCCGCCTGCAGGTTATGTCCTGGATGAAGAAGAGCATGATGTGGAAGGCGGTTATGAAGGTGACCAGTTGAAAGAAATCGATTGTACCATTACAGTTGCCGAGAATGTGAAAAAACAGCCGTTCCAGCTGATTAAGGCTGCAAATAACGGAAAAACAGATGCCGATCTGTTAAAAGGCGCCGGATTTTCCGCTTATCTCGTAAGCAGCTTAAGTACAAAAGAGGATGGTTCCTATGATTTTGCAAATGCCATTCCTGTAGTACTGACAGAAGATGGAAAGACCGAGATCTTTACAGACGAAAAAGGCTATGCCTGCACAATCCCCCTTCCATATGGAACTTATGTGGTAAGGGAAACCACAACACCGCATAATTTTAAACCGGTTGCTGATTTTACGGTTATAATCAGCGAAAATAAGTCAGAGCCACAGGTTTGGCGGGTCCTTTTAGACGGAGAATTTTCTGCAAAACTAAAAATCATTAAACAGGATGATGAAACCAAGAAGCCGGTCCTGGTTGCAAACACCGAGTTTAAGATTTACAACCTGGATGAAGGAAAATACGTGGAGCAGACCACAACTTATCCAAGTACCGTTACCCATAAATCTTATTTTACGGATGAAAATGGTTATCTGATCCTGCCAAGTGCCTTAAAATGTGGCAACTACCGCATTGAAGAAGTGACTGCCCCGGACGGCTATACCCAGAATACCAATTTCGTTGAGATTAAAGTAGACAGCAACACTGCTTACCAGATGGATTCCACAACTGGGGATGCGATCATCACGGTTGTCTATGAGAACCATCCGGCAAAAGGAAAGCTCATCATCCATAAATCTGGGGAAACCTTAAAATCTTTCAAAAAAGATTTTATCTACGAGGAAACTTCCCTTTCTGGTGCTGAGTTTGCGGTTTATGCCGCAGAGGATATTTATACCCCGGATCACCAGGTGGATGAAGCGGGCAACCGCACTGTCATTTACCCAAAAGATACGCTGATCCAGAAGGTTACCACAGATGAAAAAGGAGAGGCCATTCTAAATGATCTGCCCCTTGGTACCTACCGTGTTGTGGAAACCAAAGCACCAACCGGGTTTGTCATTAACTCGGACAGCCAGGAGCTTACCTTCCTGTATAAAGATCAGAACACTCCAGTTGTGGAAGAAACCGTGGAATTTTCCAATAAGCGCCAGAAGGTAGAACTTAAAGTGGTGAAAGAGGATGCCGAAACTGGTAAAAAGCTGGAAGGTGCCGAGTTTGGAATTTATAACAATAATGACATTTATTTCGGCGATAAGGTAATTGTAAAGGCAGATACCCTGCTTCAGAAGGTAAAGAGTGACAAAAATGGGCTGGCACAGATTACCCTGGACCTGCCGCTTGGCAAGTATTATGTGAAAGAGCTTCAGGCACCGGATGGCTATGTTTCCTCGGATGAAATCCTGGAATTTGATGCCAGCTACCAGGGACAGGATGTAAAAGTAATCAAATTAAAAGCCACCAAGAAAAACCAGCCAACCACCGTGGAAATCACAAAGGCAGATGTAACGACCGGCGTGGAACTGGACGGAGCTTCCTTAATTATCCTAAATAAAAAAGGCGAAGTGGTAGATTTCTGGACATCTGTAAAAGACAAGCCGCATGTAATCAAAGGCTTAAAGGTTGGAGAAATCTATACTCTCAGGGAACAGATCGCACCATACGGCTATTTACGCACCACTGATATCAGCTTTCAGATTTCCGATACCGCAGAGGTACAGAAGGTAAAGATGGAAGATGATGTGCCGATTGCACGCCTGCTGGTAAATAAAAAAGGGGAGTTCATAGATGATGTTACCCTACTTGACAATGCAAAAGGTGTGGTAGAGCATTTCTTTAGTTATGTAACCGGAAGCCTGATGGATGTTTCCTTTAACGTGTACGCAGCTGAGGATATTAAAGCAGCGGATGGTGTCAGTGAAAATTACTATACAAAAGATCAGCTGGTGGGTACCATCACAACCGACGGAACAGGTATCGCAGAGCTTGACAATCTGCCTCTTGGTAAATATTACATTATCGAAAAAGAAACCTCCTATGGATATGTATTGGATGATGAGCCAAGATATGTAGACCTTACCTACCGTGACCAGGATACCCCGGTGGTAACCTATAGTGCAGACTGGCAGAACCGCCGCCAGAAGGTGCAGGTAAATGTTCTGAAAAAAGAAAAGGACAGCGACAAGGTTCTCTCCGGAGCCATCTTTGGACTGTATGCAGCGGAAGATATTGTATCGGCAAGCGGCAAAGTTCTGATTGAGAAGGATACTATCATTGAATTGAAGACCACAGATGAAAGCGGATGGATTCACTTTATGGCGGACCTTCCGATCAATGCAAAGTATTACCTCAAAGAAATCTATGCACCAAACGGGTATGTGCGTGGAACCGAAATTCAGGAATTTACCTTCGAATATCAGGGCGACAAAACCACCCAGGCTGTTTATGAGTTTATTTTTGAGGATATGCAGACCTCTGTGGAACTTTCCAAAGCGGACTTAACAGATGGAAAAGAGCTTCCTGGTGCATCCCTGCAGGTATTGGATTCCAATGGAACTGTTGTGGATGAATGGATTTCTACCGAAGAACCACATATGATCCGTGGCCTGTTAGTGGGGGAAACCTATACGATGGTGGAAACCAAACCAGCAGACGGCTATACCACTGCAGAGAGCATTGAGTTTAAAGTGGAAGATACAGCCGAAGTTCAGAAGCACCAGATGCTAGATGATGTAACAAAAGTGGAAATCAATAAAACCGATGTGACAGATTCCAAAGAAATCCCAGGTGCGAAGCTGACCATCCTGGATAAAGATGGAAAAGTAGTAGAAAGCTGGGTATCGAAAAAAGATCCGCATATGGTGGAAAAACTTCCGGTTGGAACCTATACCCTTCGAGAAGAACAGGCCCCGGATGGTTACCTGGTTGCAGAAGAGGTATCTTTCGAGGTTAAAGATTCCGGAGAAGTCCAAAAGGTTGAGATGAAAGATGCCCGCCCAGTTGGAAAACTGGTTCTTAAGAAAACCGATGCAGAAGATGGCTCCCCTCTTTCCGGAGCGGAGTTTGAGCTTCGAATCAAGAAATCTGGAAAAGTTGTGGCAACCCTTGTCACAGATGAAGAGGGTGTTGCCACAAGCGGAGACATTCCAATCGCTTCTTATAAAGATGGAAAGATGAAAAAAGAAATCGAGTACATCCTGGTGGAAACCAAAGCGCCGGATGGCTATGTGAGAAGCGAAAAAGAGGAATCCGTTGTATTTGAATACAAGGACGGTAAGACGAAAGAGATTGAAATTACCAAAGAGCTTACCAATGAGCGGATCCCGACTGGCGGCTATGTAAAATCCCCGAAAACAGGAGATGACACTAACATTTGGCTGCCAATCCTTCTTCTTGTTTTATCGGTGGGCGGAATTGCTGGAATCTTCTGGTACACCAAAAAGAAAAATCACGAGGAATAAGAAAACTGGACTGTCACGTTTGTGGCGGTCCTTTTTTCTTGCAAAAACATTGGAAATGGAGGAAGTTATGAAGCAGGTAAAAGAAATGGGGATTGTAGCGGTGTGCCTTTTGCTGCTTGGCTTTGGTATCTGTATGGGAATCGGAACTTATCTTATGTACCGGGATGGAGAAGAGGAATATGACAACCTGCGGGAATACGTTGCCGTGGAAGAACCAAAAGAAAGGAAAGATGGAGAAACACCAGAGGAAAACCAGGAAGAAACGGTTACCGTGGATTTTGAAGCTCTAAAGAAAATAAATCCAGAGATCATTGCCTGGATACGGATCCCGGACACCAGGATTGATTATCCGGTTGTGCAGGGAACTGACAATGAATATTATCTGAAGCATACCTTTAAAAAGACGGAACATGTGGCAGGAAGTATTTTTCTGGATAAAGATAATAGTCCGGATTTTACCAACCGTAAAACTATTCTATACGGGCATAATATGAAAGATGGCAGCATGTTTCAGGGGCTGCATAAATATGAAAGTGAATCGTATTTACAGGAGCATAATAAGGTATATCTGTATTTACCAGATGGGGAAGCCTTAACCTATACCGTCATAAAATGTGGCTATGTAAAAGCGGATAGTGATACCTTCTGGCTGGGAGAACAGGTGGAGACCAGGACACTTTTGTTATCCACCTGCGGCTCTGATTCTTTAAAACGGCTAGTGCTTTTTTGTGAACTGCCAGAGAAAGGTGAAGAGTCAGAGACAAATGGTGAGGATATAAGTATAGAAGTCTTTTAATTGCAGGAAGTTAAAATGCCATCTTTGATAGCAAAATTATCAAAGATGGCATTGTTTAGAAAGTGAAACTTAATTCGAGTTATTATGGCGTTTCCATATTTGCAGAAAAGGAAGTTATGGTCTCTGATTGCTTTGTGTGAAATTTTAACTGATTTTCAATATCACGTCCAGCGTACATTACTCTAAGAATTGTTACGACTTTCTTATTGGAATCAGGAATATAAAATATCACATAATTATCTACAGGTAATACACGAAGTCCACGACTTTTCCATGGTTCATTTTCATATTTTCGATACCGTTCTGGCATAATATCCAGACTTAAAATCTGTTCTTCAAGACGATCAAGCTGTCCGCTTGCATTTTCAGGGGATTGCAATTCAAATGCAATATATTCAAAAATCCCTCTTAAATCGTTGTCAGCCTGTTCAGATAATTCAACCTCATAGATCATATGCCATAATCATTGCGGATATCTGCAAAGGCTTTTTTCGCATTTTTAGCCCGTCCAGCTTGCATATCCGAATATCCTTTCTCCAATTCTTCATTGAATTCTGTTTCAGATAATGTATGAATGTCAACTGGTCTTGAAGATGGTAATTTCACTTCAAATGGAAGTCCCCTCTGTAAAATAATCTGTTTATAAAACATATTAATAGCACTGGAAGCTGGAATTCCAAGCGTAGACAAAATGTTTTCTGCTTTTTCTTTTACATCTGGTTCGATTCGTGCATATAAATTTGCTGATTTTGCAGCCATATAGATCCGCTCCTTTCAAGAGAAATAAGATATCTATAGTTATTATACACAAATGTCAGTACAATAGCAATACAATCTTGGGATTGAATCAGGTATAAATGGTGAATAGCTACTGTTCTGGAGACGATAAGATATATAGCAGAATATCTTCTTGACTATGATATATATCGCGATATGTACTAAACATAGAAAAGGAGCTTTGCTATGATGACAGCAAAATTGTTTGAAGATGCAGTGCAGAGTGCAACGGTGGAATCTGTTCATGCAGATTATATCATTACAAGAAATTTGAAAGATTTTACCAAAAGTAAAGTTATGGCATTTACACCAACCGAACTTTGGGCAAGAATTTGACTCTTGTGGTAAAAATGAAAAACATATTGTTTATAACACAAAATACAGAAAATGAATTGTTGACGCATACTATATCTTGTGTTATTATGATTTTGAGATTTGTATTTGTGCCTGTAAAACAGGTAAAAAAATTTGGTTTCGGAGAAGCCCGAAAGAAAAATATGAGGAACATGGTTCCTGCCTTTTGTGAGAAATTAGGTCATTTAGAATGAAACGTTCTAAGTGGCCTTTTTTTATTGCAAAAAAACAAATACGAATCAACATCTTGAAAGGAGGAAAAATAAAAAATCCAAAAGAAAGGAGATCGGAAGAACTGGTAAAAGAAGGAAAATGATAACGGACATTTGGGATTCATTCTGAATGTTTTTTGTTATCGAATCAAAACAACAAGGAGTGTGCACATGAATAAGTCTATATTTATCGGACGGATGGCAACGGATCCAAAGGTGATGTCTTCAGCGGGAAAAAAGACAGTCGCGTATTTTCGGATTGCGGTTGAGCGAAATTTCAAGCAGGAAGGAGCTCCGAATGCTGATTACTTTAGCTGTGTCACATTTGGGGAAAGAGCTGAGTTTGTAGCAAAGTATTTTTATAAGGGCAAAAAAATCGCTTTAGAGGGCGAGATGCATAATGATAACTATACAGGTAATAGTGGCGAAAAAGTATATGGTATGAGACTGCTTGTAAACGACATTGAGTTTGTAGACAGTAAGGACGAAAGTGAAAATGTGAGCCAGAACGGACGTACCAATCGGAATTCCTCACAGCCCTCACGAAATAGTGGATCAAATTCCAATGGACGATCCAGCCAGAATCCAGGAAATTCCTATCAAAATTCGCCATACTACAAAAACACGAACCAGGGGAAAACAAACCGTACAGGAAGTAAACCACAAAGAGCCCAGTCTTCACGCCAGACTTCACAAAACCGCTACAACGTAGACGAGGAATTTATGAATATGGGAAATGAAGAGATGGGAGATTTTTGCTGATAACAAAGGAGAAAAAATGGAACGAGTAAAAAAATGGTGCCAGGCACACCAAAAAGCCTGCCTGATAACTGGAATTATAGGAATGCTTCTGTCACCCTTTTTATGGCCGCTGTTTTTAGCAGTGATTGTACAGAGTCTGACACTGGGGCTTCCAATTGCAGCAGGTATCTATTGTTACAAATATCTAAATGAAAAAAAGGAGAATCCGAATGAGAATGATGAACAAAAACACAGCCACCCTGAAACCAAGAAACCAGCTCCCGGTAAAGTACGCGGTCATGCTGAAGCGCCCGGTGGCGTTCAAAAGAGTCCGGATGAAACGCGGTCAGAACCGGTAAAACAGAGGAGAAAGCAAGGAAGAAAACAGGGAAGAAAAAGAGGTGTTTCCGGAGGTGATGGACCAAAATGAAATGTAAAGCAGTCCGGTGTATCTATTACAATGCAGGAAATGGATACACCGTTGCCTCCTATGTAACGGAAGAAACCCTTCCCAAGGAAGTAAGCAGCCAGAAAAATGGCAGATATGGCATGTTTATGGCAATTGGAAATGAGCTTCCCACAGAGGATGGCCTTGAAGTAGAACTGAACGGAACCTGGAAAGACGGAAAATTTGGAATGCAGTATAAGGTTTCTTCTTTTCAGATTGCATTACCCACGAGCACAGAAGGAATCAAGGCATACCTGGCCTCTGACCTAATTAAGGGAATCGGGCCAGTACTTGCCGAGCGGATTGTAGACCGTTACCAGGAAAATACGTTTGAAGTTCTTGAAAAAAATCCTGAGAAGTTACTGGAAATCAAAGGCATTACCCGAAAAAAGCTCTCAGAGATTCTGGAAGGATACCGTGGCAGCGAGACTTTGCGGCAGTTAATGGTGACCTTATCTCCCTTTGGGGTGACACCAAGGAAGGTGGCGCAGATCCAGGAACACTTTGGAAATGCAGCCCCACTTATTATTCAGAACACGCCATTTCGTTTGTGCGAGATTCCTGGGTTTGGATTTCTAACGGTGGATCCGATTGCGGTAAAAGCAAAGAATTTTAAGCCAGATGAGCCTATGCGGATCAAAGCAGCGATTCTTCATATTATGTCGGAAGCAGAGGGCGAAGGCCATCTATACCTGACTTGTGAGGAAATCTTAAAGCGGACAGCCCTGCTTTTAAACCATAAAAAGGAAACCGGACTGGTGCCAGAAAGAGCCATCCGGGATGCTGGAAATGAAATGATCCGTAAGGATGGGACCCTGGTGTGTAGTGATGGCGGATTTTATTTAAAGAATAGTTTTCGTGCAGAGCTTGGAGCAGCTGCATCTCTGGTCAAACTGATCCTGCGAGGTGGGACACAAAGTTATCAGGTGGACTCCATTATAAGCAGCATTCAGAAAAAAGAGAAGATTCTATTAAATGCCAGGCAAAAAGAAGGAATTTTAAGAGCATTTCAATATCCGGTTACCATCATTACCGGAGGACCTGGACGTGGAAAGACAACAGACATCAGCTTTATCATTGAGGTAGAGAAAATTCTTCATAAGAACGCGGAGATACTGTTATGTGCTCCAACTGGTCGTGCCAGACGAAGGATGAGTGACTGTACTGCTTACCCCGCCCTGACGATTCATAAAGCAATTGGGTTAAAAGGAGAAGCGGGTGAGGAAGAATGGGATGAAGAGAGTATGCTGGAGGCATCTCTTATCATTGTGGATGAGTGCAGTATGATCGACATGCCACTTATGGATAAGTTTTTGTCCCGGGTGCCTATTGGAACCCGCCTGGTATTCTTAGGCGATAAAGACCAGCTGGAATCAGTGGGACCGGGAAATGTATTTAAAGAGATGATCGAATCTGGTGTGATTCCAGTTACGATACTAACAGAGAGCTTCCGTCAGGAAGGAAAATCCACGATTATTCAGAATGCGGATAAGATAAACGAAAGGAAAACCAATCTGGTTTTTGATGATACGTTCCAGTTTTATCCGGCAAAAGATGATGAAGAAGCAGCTGAAATTATCCAGAAGCTCTACCGGGAAGAATTTCAAAAAAACGAAAACCGGGTAGAAGGGGTTCAGGTGCTCTCCCCGCTTCGAAAGGATACGAAGGTAGGTGCAGATGCATTAAATCCTGTCCTTCGGGATATCGTGAATCCGAAACGGTACGGTTATCCGGAAATTAAGAATGGATCGACTACATATCGGGAGAGAGATCTCGTTATGCAGCTGAAAAATGAGGAAGATGTGGCAAACGGTGACGTGGGAGAAGTCCTAAATATCTATAAAGCAGACGGGAAAAGCAGGATGCGTGTAGATTTTGGGGATGGAAAAATCATGGAATATACCGAAGGGGATATATGGCCGCTAAATCTGGCTTATTGTATCACAGTCCATAAGGCACAGGGTTCGGAATATCCAGTGGTGATTCTGCCAATGCTCACCTGTTTTTATCGGATGCTGCGGAAAAATCTTTTCTATACCGCAGTCACAAGAGCAAGGCGTGGGGTGAAAATAGTAGGAAGTAAAAAGGCAATGGTAATCGCAATCAAAAACGATACGGTAAGTAAACGAAATACCATGTTTGGTTACCGGATCAAAAAGATTTACAAAGCCTACCTGGAACAGGAAAAGAAATCAGCATAACAAACAAAGATCAGCAGGATATGAGACGCGAAATGCTCATACCCTGCTTTTCCATATGGAGGAATCAAAATGCCAGAAATCTGTTTTTATGAACCATGGACCTATCAATTGGCATTGCCAGAAAAAATTGAGGCATATTTAAAGTTTGCAAAGAAAAAAAGAATCAGCTATGAAGCGGAAGACTGCTCCAGATATAATACGCGGACAAATGGAAAATCTGCAAAGCTTCATCCGCCTACTTTGGCTGCTATTTTTAAGCTTTTTGGAATGAAAGAGAAAGAAGAAGGTGCTGCCGGAATTCAGCTGGCAGAAAAGTCTGTTCGTTATTTTTGCCTGGAATACCCGGTGGAGCAGGAACTTTGTGTCATGACGTACAATTATCAAAACGGAAGATTCTGTGGAATTAGAAAGAAAAATGATCCCGCAGGAGAAACAACAAAGATGCCTGGCGTTTTAAAGGGAAAATCTACCGGGGAAGAGTATCTTGCAATGCTTGTCCTTGCAAGTATAGTTCCCGAAAGCCAGTATTACGACGATGAGTTTCATACCTGCTTTGATGAACTGAAACGTGCTGTAAAAGCAGGACTGGCGGGGCAGGCGCTCAAAATGTCCTTTCGCTGCTGCGATAACCTGTATCTGCGGATGACTGCCACAACGGAGGATGCCATTTCTTTTGACCGGAACCAGTTTGCGGAAGGAAAACTGAAGGATAGTTTTCACCCCTTTGACCTGAACTCCGGAATTTATGCGCCAAATGCCTGTATAATTGGCACTTTTAAGGTGCTGGGAGTAAAAGGAAGGAAGAAAGGTGCTGCTATTTCGGAGTTAAAGATGGAGTATGCAGGACATTTTAATTGCCGGCATGGTGAAAAAGAGAGGATCCCCACGCTTCCAGAGGATTACATTGTGAGCCAGGAGGTGGAAGAAATCCTGGAAATGGTCGTTCATACCCCGGCAAGGCTTTTTATGATGACGGGGGAAGCTGGAACTGGAAAAACCACAGATGCCAGGATGATCGCACAGATATTAGGTCTTCCCTATTATGTATTTACCTGTGGACCTGGTACAGATGAGCTGGAGCTTCTTGCAAGTACGGTACCAAACATGGGAACGAAAAACAAAACGCTTCCAGTGCTTCCAGTCTTTTACGACCTTCAGATGGATCCAGCTTCCGCACTTTGTGTACTTAGCGGAACCTATGAAGAGGGCATTTCAGAAGAAGCTGCATTTGAAAAACTTTTGCGCCTTGCGTATGAAAAAGGATATGAAAGTGCAAGGGCAGAGAAGGATTTTTTGTTGCGGGAATCAGAGATCATAAAAGCGTGCCGCCTTCCTTCCGTTTTGGAAATTCAGGAGCCGTCCATGATTGAAAAACCAGGAACGCTTACAAGACTGAACTCCCTTTTTGATGACGGAGCAGTGACGGATCTGATTAATGGGGAAAAAATACGGCGAAATCCGAATACCATTATCATTATGACTACAAACCTGGATTATGTGGGCTGCGGAAACTTTAACCAGTCGGTATTATCCCGAATGAGCCTGATCCAGCCCAAGCAAAATCTCACAGAAGAGGAAATGAAGCGGCGGGTTATTGCACGTACCGGATATGCGGATGAGAAAGGCTTAAACTTTATGGTTTCGGCCGTTCGAAAAATCCATGCTTATCTGAAGGAAGAAGATCTTCAGGATGGTGTGTGCGGTTATCGGGAACTGGAAAACTGGGTGCGTACCTTTCAGGCAATTAAAGATGTCAGGCGCGCGGCACAGGTTGCGGTTATCAGTAAAGCCACAATGGATCCGGAGGAACAGGAACATCTGATGAAGACCTATGTGGAACCGTATTGTTAGAAACAGGAGAATCGAAATGAAGGATACTTATAGAGAGCGGATCAAGGAAGAACAAAAAAAGTTAAGCCCCAGTCAGGTCTTTTTTTCAGAAGGTTACCGGAAACTTTTTCGGGACCTTGCAAATGAAGTGGCAGGGGAAAAACTGGAGCAGCTGCTTTTGTACCAGAGTACAGAAGACGGGCTGGCAGGCTGGAATGATGGGAAACGAATTGGCATCAACATTGACAATCTCATTACAGGCAGTTTTTTAGAACTGGAACAAAAAAGTGACAGCCTGATCGGGATATTAGGACATGAATGCGGTCATGCCAGATTTACGGATTCTGCACTTCGGAAAGTCTATGTGCAGAACATGCTGGCAGGTGTCTGGTATCCGGATGCACCAGAGCCGGAAAACGAGGACGAAGAAAAAGCCCTGGATGAGATGGATACCTGTCTGACCGGGAAAAATCCAGTGGTGGTTCCCCTTCTGACAGAATGTGCGGCTTATATCAGCAACCTTTTAAATGATGTGTACATAGAGGAAAAGATGTGCAGCCTGTTTCCTGGAAGTATCAAAAAAGGAATTCTGATCAACCGGAGACGAAACGTGGAATGGATTCCCCCGTTAAAAGAACTGCTAGAGGGAAATTCAGATCCGGTTTCTGTTTTTTTAAAGGTACTTGTACAGTATGCCCTCCGGGGATATGCCAATTCCTGGAATATGGAAAGCTGTGAGATGCTGGATACCTTAAATGAAGTGAAGCATTTTGTGGATCTGTCGGTGACAGCGGACAGTGACCTTATCCGTTACCAGGCCACCAACCAGATCCTGCTTAAGATGTGGAAGTATTTTCGGAATCTTTTGGAAGAATTGAAGCAGGAATGTCAGGAACCAGAAGAAAACGAGGAAGAACGACCACAGGAAGAAGAACCGCCGGAAGCAGAAATGCCTCAGGAAGAACCATCAGAAAAAGAGCCGCCAGAAGTGGACGAGTCACAGGAGAAACCGTCGCAGAAAGAACCACCTCAGGTAGAACCGGCAGAAGAAAAATCAGCAGAAGAAAAATCAGCAGGGGAAGAAAATTCTACAGAGGAAGATAGAAAAGAGGCATCCCAGGGAGAAGGAAAATCCGTGGGAGAAGATGAAGAGGAAGAAGAATCCCCCACAGAAGAAACGGAATCCAAAGGGGAAGCGGAACCTGTAAAAGAAAGGAATACTTCTGGGGATAACAACCGGGAAGCTTCTAAGCAGACCGGGGATGAGGAGTCTCCAAATGCCTCAGAGGAGGAAAATAAATCAGAAACGGTATCTGAAAAAGCTTCTTCAGAAGAGAAATCTAAGGAAGCTGTAGGCGGTAAAGAAGGTCCAAAAGATTTTTCTTCGGATTCCTCTGATGAGGATCTGCCGACAGATACATCCGGAGATGGTGGGGATGAGGCGAAAACCGGGAAACAAACAGAAGAGCTGACGGAAGAACAACTAAAAAAGCTGGAAGCAGCCATGGGGGAGTATCTAAAAGAACTGACCGAAGATCTTCCCAAATTTATTCAGGAATCGGAAGTGGATGAGACTGCCTTACCGGAACTTGAAAATGCCACTGTGGTCCAGGTTTCGAAAGAGGATAAGGAAGAAAGGGAAGGCGCAGATGAAAAATCCGACCTGATACTGCAAAAAATCCTTTTGGATTTAGTATCAGAAACCGTGGATCAGGATATGGGAGTAGAAGCCCAAAACCGTCTGCAGGAGGAACTGGACGGGATGGAATTTGAAGCAGCCCATAACATGGTAAAAAAAGAGGTTCTGTATAAGAACACCTTCACAGAAACAGAAAAAAGCTGGCTGTCTGCATATGAAGCTTCGGCAAGAAAGGTAGAAAAAAGGCTTCGAACCAGGCTTCTTCCAATCCTGGAAAACCAGAAGGAACGGACGGAACGTCGGATGTATCTTGGAAAAAAGCTGGATATGCGTGCCATTGCGGATCAAGGCGGTGCCGTATATAAGCGGACATTTCCCGGAAAGAAAACAGATGCGGTGGTCTGCGTGTTGGTGGACAATTCTGGCTCCATGATAGGCCATCGTATAGAAGCAGCCAAGGTAGCAGCCCTTACCTTATACGATTTTTGCAGGAAAGCCGGAATCCCCATTCTGGTTTACGGGCACCATACGGATGGTTACGATCATCGTGATCCAAGTGAGGAAACCGTTTATTTTCACAGTTATGCAGAGTTCGAGGAAGACAGAAACGACCGTTTGCGGATCATCACTATGGAAAACGATGGCAGTAACCGGGACGGGGCAGCCCTTCTATTTATGGCAAATAAGCTTTTAAAACGTCCGGAAAAACAAAAGCTGTTGTTCCTTATCAGCGACGGACTGCCAAATGCAACCCGTTATTTTGGAAGCTATGCCACAGCAGATTTAAAAAAGATCAAGGAAAAGCTCGGAAAGAAAGGAATTTTGTTTCAGGCTGCGGCGATTGGCTGGGATAAAGAAGCTATCCGGAAGATTTATGGAAATGCCTATCTTGATATATCAAGCTTAGAGCAGCTTCCCATCCGACTGACAAAGCAGCTGGCAAAATTACTTCGAAGAGTAAACTAAAAGGAGGAGCACGATGCAGCATAAAAAAAGAAAAAAGATTTATTCCGAACAGTTGTTACAGATCCATGAGGATTCAAAAAAGATACATCCGGGAAAGGAAATCTACGCAACCGGGTATGTGATCGAGCTGAAAAAAGATTGTTATTTTGCAGGCTTTCAGGATGGAAAAATTCTGTGCCGCTCATTTGAGTATGCCCGTTATTTTTCTAACACCCACAGTGCGGAACAGTTTGTAAAAGAATATCTTGGATATGCAGGATTAAGATGCAATCTTTGCAAGGTGGCCTGGGGGCTTGCCGTTCATGGATTGGAGCCCGGATGGAAGGAAAATCTGAAGCCCTATAAAAACCAGGGGCAGATCCTTCAGTTCTCGTCTTATCACGATGGTGTAAACTATCAAAAAGAAAACCATCTGGAACAGACGACTTATATTCTGCCTCTTGTGGACAGGGAAAAAGAACTTTATATTGCAGCGTAACTTTTGGGGGGACAAGTCGTCCCCCTCCTTATTTAATAGGAAGAAATAATTTTAAATGGAGGCGATAGCATGACCGTAAGGGAAGCTGGAAAAGGAATCGTAAGAAGCGGAGGTGGAACTTACCGGATTGGATATACCGACCTGTATGAAATGGAACAGGAAACGGAACTAAGTGCATTCGGGATGAAGGATCTGGAAGAACTGTGGAGTTCCTTGTGTCCGGAATTTGAATGCCGAAAAAACAGTATCCGCTATATAGAAAGAGCATGAGAATAAGAAGCCGGGCTTTTGTGCCCGCAGAAATGGAGTGGAAGATATGGGAATGTATCATAAAAATCACCTGGTAGGACCTGGTTTTAAAAGAATGGCAAAACGCCAGACTTCAAAAGGCATGAGAAGGGCAGCGAAAAAAAGCTGTCAGGAACATTTTGAGGACAGTATTACATTGACCAGAAAAAGCCATAACCTGCATGGGATTGATGCATTTAAGTTTAGTTGAAAAAGGAGAGGCAAAGAATGGAATGGAACATCTATAAAGACTGGCTGGATCCCGTCTTGTACCGGCAGATGGTATCCATGATCTATCAGCTGTCCTCAAATGCGGACAAAGAAGCATTTTTAAAACAGGAGAGAGAAAACAGCCTGTTTTATGGAATCTGTGAGCACAGCATGGAGGAAGAATATAATCTTCACTATCCCGGAGAAGTATTAGAGCGTATGAAAGAGCGGAGAACCATGACAAAACCGGTTTACCGGGCTCTTGGGCTTGCGCTTGCAGGGACATCCTGCATTCAGGAGACCTGTATGTTTAATGGTACCCAAAAAAGCGGCTTCTGGAAACAGTTTGGCAAGGTACTTGGAGAAAAGGATTTGTGTTACCTTGCAGTCCGGTGTCTGCTTGCAACAAAAGATCGCAAGCTCTGGGTGGATGCCCTGCACCAGTATCCATATGAAAAAGTGGAGGAAATGATCTTTATCCTTTCCGTTTTTCCAGAGTCGGATACGTTATGGCAGAAATTAAAGGGAAAGATCGCGGCCTGCTTTGGAAGGGAACGCAGGCTGTCTGTTTACGAAGACTGGCATTTTTATGCCTGGATTGCCATGAAATATGAGAAACGGCTGAAAAATGACCGGACCAAAGAAACTGCGGTGTTAAAACAGGTGGTAAAACTTTCCCAGACAAATGCGGCGAATGCAAACGGGGCGTTGGAGGAACAGCTTATAAAAAGTGGATATCAAAAAGAAGAGGTGATTTTTCTAAATGGCATCCTGACAGGAACACGAAGATACCTGGATGCGAACTCATTGACCGCGGAGAAGATTGCAGTAAGGGTATTGAAAACCTTTCTGCCAGGAGAAAAGATGTATCCGGATGTGGTGTATGAGTTATGTGAAACTTTTTTAAGAAAATACGACTGTTTTCCAGTGCGTCTTGGTGGACAGGAAAAAATCCAAAATTGTTTGTATGGAATGAAGGTGGAAAATGTCAGAACCTTCTTAACGTTGTTCCCTTTTCGGAAAAATGGGATGAAAGAGTGGCATTATATTAATTTAAACCAGGAAAAATGGCACTGCCTGGCGGCACAGCTTAAGGAGGAAGAGTTTGAAAAGTGTGTGAATGACACCCTGCGAAATGGGACATTTGAAAAAACAGAGCTGGAATCCTATCTTGCAGCCTATCAAAAGCTGACCGGACGGGAATATGTGGAAATCTTCTGGAAGAAAATGGATTACGATCTTTGTCATGTCTTTCATCTGTTAAGCGAAAATGGGATCCTGGATGCCGTCGGTCTTATGAAACAATTTTTAAAGGGATACCGGGAAATGAGAAACAAAGAACCAGATCCAGATGCTTTTGAAACGGTTCCCTTTATGGGAGAGCCTGATACCAGGGAGAATCCAATCGGGGAGGCAGAAAAAGTATTTGGGGAGAAATGGGATAGCATGTTGTATTACCTGAAAGCAGATATGGAAGATATAAATACCATGACCAGTTTTTCCATGTTAAAGCTCGTCATTACCCAAATTGGAATAGAGGGAATCCCGGGAATTCTGGAACCATGGAGCATGATCCAGAGATCATTTTCTTTGTATTCGTATGGAATTAGTCGTGGAGAATGCGAGATCTGCCGCCCGCTGTTGGAAAGAGGTGTACATCAGGAATTATTTATGTGGATCGAGGAACATCTGTTTTTAACAGATGTTGGAAACTACATCAGCTTTTTGAGGAGCATCCTGTTAAAAGACAGTACAGGACTTTGGATGGAACCAAAGGAAGCTATGCAGATGGCAAAAGAAATCCTTCCCTATCTGGAGGACAGTAGTGGGAAAGAAACGCTGCGAAGAAAATACATGTCAGAGGAAGAACTGCGAAGCCTTGAAATGGAAAAAGAGTGGAAACAGATACAGGAAACAAGGATGCGAAAGCTGGAAGAGGAAAAGAAGATCAAAAAGGAATTTAATCTTCTGCTTCGGAAAAATAAGGGGACAAATCAGCTTTTCGAACAGATCTATGACTTTTATTACTATGGAAGATATGCGGAAAATTCCTTACGTGCCAGGATCATTCTTTCCTATATGCGGGATTATCTGGACAGAAGAGGAAAAATTGTAACCAGCAAAGAGGAAATAAAATATCTGTTGTTGCTGTTTCAGAACCTGTATAAAAATGAACAGATAGCGTTAGAGGGCATCAGGCAGATGATAGATTTGATGGAGGTTGCATAATGATAGAAGTGATAAAAAGACATTTAGCGGAACGAAATATGCTAAAAACGGCGGGCCTGTCTCTTTGTTACCTGGCAAAAAAGGGAGAAGAAAAATGTGTACGGGCAGCAGAAGCCATCATTCAAAATGAAGTTATGGATGTGATCCCGTTCTTGGGGGAACAGGTATGTTTGTACATGATGGAAGATCCGGAAACGATTACCTATCTTGGAATCCTGAAAAAAGAGGGATGTGAGCTGAATGCATACCGGTTCCAGCGGATCCTATTGGATGCAGGGATAGATAAAGTTTCAGATTTTTCCTATGAACAGGTAAAAGCCGTGTATTTTGATCCGCTGGTAACCGATGGAACGGCCTATTCTTATATGAAATATTATGGAGAGCAGAACGTAAGCAAAGAAGAAAAAGAACAGCTGGTAAAAAGTATTGCCATGTGTACGGATGTGCTGGACTTTGAGAATGTAGGGGAAAAAGACCGTATGCTGCTTGTGAATCCGGTATTTTCCTCGGAGTTGCTGCTCGATCTATTGGAAAATGTAAACAACCTTAAAATTCTTCAAGATCAAGATCTGATGGAGCTTGTTAACACGCTTGCCGGGTATGAAGCTGAGATCCGGTCTCTAAATCAGAATCAGTTCGATCAGATGAAGGAAAGACCTGTTGAGATACTGGAAAAGTTAAGGATTGTGACCAGGTACATTGAAAAAGAGAATCTGACGGATGGATTAAACTTATGGCTGTGGAATGAAGCTCTGTATGAGGATCTTTGTAAGCTGGAACGGGCATTTACAGATGGTGCGGATCTGGCAGAGGTATTTTACAGTAAAGTGTCCTATGTGAATACCCTGTACCAGAATCCCTTATCTAAAATTTCTCTGTCCAGTTTAAGTGTAGAAAAATCAGAACTTCTATTATATGCCATCACACAGAAAAAGAAGGCATTCTTAAATCTCATCAATGAGGAACCGGAACTTTTTTATGATCTTCCAAATGCTTCCATGCTGTTAAAGAAAGAGATGTACCAGGAGTATATAAACTTAAATACCCTCAACCGGAAGAATTTAAAAGATAGTGCGGATCTGATTTTATCGAATGACAGATTCGAACTTTTGGCAAAGCGGGAGCATACATTTGAAGAGTTAAAGCTTCTTTGTACTGCAAAAGAGGCGTTGATCCGTTTGTATGAACAGCTGACCTGCAAATGTGATGAAAGACTCATGGTTCTTCGGGAACTGATAAAACGGGAGTGTGTGCCGTATTCCTTTTGGAAAGGACAGATAGAACCACTTGCAGCTGCATTATCCGAAAAGCCGCTATCCAGATGGATCCGGGAGGACTTTCGGAACATTTCGGATTTAAGCTACGGAACGGCACTGTGGCTTCTTGTTTACCGGGAGCAGCTAAAAGGCATGGAAAAAGAGATCACCATGGAACAACAGGCCCTCTATCTGTTAAAAGATCTGGCACTGGTAAAAGAGTGTGATTCGTTAAGTGAATTAAAAGAAAAGCTGATCTTAGGGGATGTTTCCTGGAGGCTGCTAAAAGAAAAACTGTCGTTTTCAGAAGAATTTGTACAAAATAATGCTGCTCGGATTGGCAACTTTCTATTTGTAGGCGGGGCTGAGATCATGGAAACTTTTCTGGAACGGCAGCCATCCAAAATCGAAGAGATCCGGAGACTGGTTACAGCAGAGCTTCTTGGAAAATTTGACGAACTGAAATATCCATCTGGGGATCTCATGCGTGAGATTGATTTTGAGGTATCCGAAGAAGCGGAAAAAGAATGGAAAATAGATCGGACTTTTACCAGCAAAAACTTGGTATTAAAAGAGGAAACCGGTCTTCTTCCAGTCATGCAGATCGGAGAGATCCCAAGCTATTCCTGCCTCTCCTACCGCTCAGGGTTAAACAGCGATTGCCTGTTATCCTGCTTTGATTCGAATAAAAAGTTTCTCTTTATCCGTAAAAATGGAAAGGTGGTATTTCGGGCCATGATACGATTGACAAAGGGATCCTATGTGGGTGACAGAATGCGAAAAAAGATCCAGTTTGCAGATCTGTCAGGAGCTGGGAAACCAAAAGAAGAGGAAGGGGAAGAACTGGTATTGTTCTTGGAGCGTTATTACGAGAAAAACCTGGCGTATGAGGAACAGGATCAGGCAGTATACCTTGCATTTGTGGCTGCAAAAGAAAAAGCCAAAAAGCTGGGAGCCAGGTTGGTTCTTAGCTGTTACTACCAGGATGATGTGAAAACAAAGGAATATATAAAGAGTAACTACTATTTATATATTTCCAAATCCAAAAACGGCAGCCAATACCTGGATAGCCTATACGGGGAAGCGTCAGTATCGGATTCCGGAGACTATAGCAGCAATATCTTTTTGCTGGAAAATAAGGAACAGGAGGTGGCAGCGTGAGCGTGCAGGAGCTAAGAAAAGAAAGGGCAAAGAAGTTAAGATATAAAAAGCCCATTGCAAAAGGACTGAATTGGCAGGATATTTTAAGAAAAGATGAGCGAGGAAGTGTGTATGGCAAGGGCATTGTATGATTTATGTAGAAAGGACGGAACGGTGATGGTTTATTCCATCACCGGACCAGAAGTGGCAGCAGCAATCGGCTGTAAGCTGCAGGATGTTTATAATTCTGCGTGTTATGGACAATTGATCCAGCATACCTATTATGCGGAAGTGATTGACCGTCCGCTTAGCAGGCGAAAGGATATTACCCTCTTAACGGAGTATGACCGTGTCCGCAAGGTATTTTTACGAAAGTATGGAAGCGCATCGGAGAAAAGAGACGTGACAAGATAAAAAGAAAAGGGATAAGAGAGGAACCCATTTATGAGAAAAACCGAACAGAAAGAGTTTTGTGAAAGATATGACGCAAGAAGGACATTTTATAATTGTCAGCTGAAGGTGCCGCAGGTATCTTCTAAGCTGGAAACGCTGTTTGCAAACAGTAAAATCGAATGCAGGGAGCTCTATGAAAACCAGATGGAGAAGATCACTGATGCAAAGAAGCTGGCAGACTGGATCCGCGATACCTATATGCGTGTTAATAAAGAGCGTGGCGTGTTATATGCAAGAGCGTGCCTTACGGTGATGATGGCAGCTGGCTATTCAGTCCGCGGCATGCGTCTTCCACATAAGAACGAATGTGTGACAACCTGGTGGAAGTTAAAACATGTCATGAAAAGAAAAGAGCAGCTTATTGTAACCTATAGAAGTGCATTAGGTCCGCTCCAGAAGGAAAAGGCAGTTGTATTTGGAAGAGAGTAGGATTAGGGGGCTGAAAACAGCCCCCTTTGGTGGGAGAAAGTTATTGAAATGACCATATTAGAAATGTTATATATATAATTAATTTTTAAAAAATCTTTTAGAATGATTGACAAATTTATAGATAAATGTTATGATTTTGACAACAAATAAATAATAATGTGGTCGGCTCCTAAAGAGCCTGTTTAAGACAATCCAGTGGAAATCTGGAACTAAACCTTTGTGTTTACCTGTGTATAGCATTTTATATAAAGTGCTTAAGTCAGACCATACTACACGTTGGCGGAGACTCCTATATTTGTTTATGGAGACTTCGCTTTTGTTATCTAAATGTGATTTTTCATAGTCAGGATCTGAGCTATAGGCAGACTTGATTTGAAGAATAAAGAAACAGGAAGGAGGGTCACAGGTCGGATTAGCAACAAAATGATAACTAAAAATTATAAAAAGAAAAATGGTCTTAAATTGAAAGGAGACAACACCATGAAAAAGAATTTTAAACGAGTATCCGCTATTATCTTAGCAGCAGCAATGTCAATGAGCTCAAGCGTAATCGCTTCCGCAGCAAAGATGAATATTTATGTTAGAGATTACGATCAGAAAGTAACAAATATTTATCAGGAAACTTCAACTACCCCAACAATTGTACTTGATACAAATCCTGGTGAGTCTATCTATGAAGCTATTGCAAAAGGAAAAGTAGCAAGCGATTCTAATAATGCGTTAACAGCAAGCATTAGTTCTAATTGGAATAAAGTAACCAATAAAGATGGCTCAATTGACTGGTATTTGATTTCTATGGGAATTAATAACCGTGCTAAGACATCGTTTGCTACAAAAACAAATGACAATAACTATTCAGATTTGGAATACGATGATGAAGGCAATATCATTCATGGTGTATGGAGCGGACATTCTTGGATGTGGCTGGAAGGTGGTATGGAAAGTATTAACAGTACAGCGTATCCGGAATATACAATGAGTGATGCTGTGTGTCCGGCAAGTGATTTTTCAATCATCTTAAGCTATGATCATTCTGAATTAAAATGGTAAGTAGGTGACGGTGAGAGATGAAACGTAAACAATTTTTTTTCATTCTTTCTACTTGCTTAGCTTTATCTGCATATAGTCCAGTAAGTGCAGCAGAAGCTACATTTAGTAGTTTTGAAGAAGATGAGACATTTGTATCAGAAGATGAGGACTCTTTTCGGGATGAAAATTATGATATTATAGATGATGAAAATGATGGCTATAATTTCGTTGATTCTGAAGAATGTGGAGAGACTGAACAGGCTGAAATATTTGCTGATGAAGCTGATACAGGATATAAAATAGTAAAAAATGGGGTACCAATCGAGTTTAAATATGATGGGACAACATTATATTTTAGGCTAACAGAGGGTGCAACAGAAGGAAAATTACCAGATTGGGGATCTGTTGCTGGAGCAATGTGGTGTCGTGGCACGCTACAGACAAGTGCACAGAACGTAACGAAAATCGTTATCGGTGAAGGAATAACAGCTATTGGCAAGAATAATTTTTGCAAAGGCGGAAATAAGTTATTTGAAAACTTAACAGAGGTTGATGTGCCGTCAACACTTTCTGAAATCGGTTTCGGAGCATTTCAGAATGACACTAAATTAGTGAAGTTTGATTTTAATAATATAAAATCAATTGGTGATGTTGCGTTTGCTGGCACTGGATTTACTGACGTTACAATTCCTTTAGATGGTGTTATTCTTGGAAGCAATGCTTTTTATAATTGCAAGAATTTATCATCAGTTTCCATTGGTGATTCTGAATTATCAGATGGAATATTTTCTGATTGTAATTCTTTAGCTGATATTCATTATGCGAGTAAATTAGTGAATATTCCAGCAAATGCATTTCAACGAACTGCACTATCCTCTTTTAATTTTGATGGAGTTGAATCTATCGGTAAAACAGCATTTCAAGGAACAAAATTAGAAACAATTAGTCTGCCAAATGTAAAAGATATTAGTTCTTATGCATTCTTAGGATCATCGGTGAAAAAGATTTCTTTCGGCAATGCAGAAATAAATGTTGCTGAAGATGCATTCTCTGATTGTAATGATTTGACATCAATTTGTTATGCTGGAAGCAGAGAACAGTGGAAAAATCTAGCAATCAGCGCATCAGTTTCTGAGAATGTTCAAATTCATTGCAAGGCAGATAGTGTAGAACCTAAAGTTGCTACTTGTACCGAAACAGGATTGAAAGAAGTTGGTGTTTGCGAAGTATGCGGTGATCATTATTCATATGCAGACGATGAAAACGTACTTCCTGTAGACACTGTGAATGGACACAACTGGTCAGAGGATTATGTGGTGGATCAGGAAGCAACCTGCACAGAGCCAGGTTCCAAGAGTAAACATTGTACAAGAGAAGGTTGCAATGCAAAAGATGATAGCCAGGAGATTGAAGTTCTCGGACATGATTATGTTTCCAAAGTGACAAAAGAAGCAACCTGCACAGAGAAAGGAATTCTTACTAAGACCTGTAGCAGATGCAACGATGTTGTAACAGAGGAAATTCAGGCACTTGGTCATGATTTTGCGAAAGACTATAGTGTAGATGTAAAAGCTACCTGCACAACTGATGGTGAGCAGAGCAAGCATTGTTCCAGATGTGATGCGAAAGAAGATGTGCAGAAGATTGCAGCACTTGGACATGATTTTACATCTAAAGTTACTAAAGAAGCAACCTGTACAGCTGATGGCGTGATTACCAAAACCTGCAGCAGATGTGGTGCAACTGAAACTGAAGCAATCAAAGCAACTGGACATAAGTTTGGTGACTGGAAAGTAACTGCTGAAGCAACTGTTTTCGCACCAGAGCAGCAGGAGAGAATCTGCGAGACTTGTGGAGAAAAGGAGACAAAGACAGTAGGTACTGCTTTAAAAGCGACTGCTACTGTAAACGCTTCCAGCGTAAAGCTGAAAGTAAAACAGTCCACATCTGGTCTTAAAGTTACTGGCCTTGCAAAGGGCGATTCTGTAAAGACATGGAAATCCACCAATACTAAGATCTTTACTGTAAAGGGATGTGCAAACGGTACCTGCAAGCTTACAGCAAAGAAGGCTGGTACTGCAAAACTTCAGATCACTCTTGCAAGCGGCCTGAAAAAGACTGTAACTGTGAAAGTGCAGAAAGCTGCTGTAAAGACTACAAAGGTTACCGTAGCAAATACAAAAGTAACAGTTAAGAAGGGCAAAAAAGTTACCCTGAAACCAGTGGTAACTCCATTTACCTCCAAACAGAAAGTTACTTACACAAGTTCAAATAAAAAAGTGGCAACGGTTTCCGCTAAGGGTGTTGTAACGGGAAAGAAAAAAGGAACAGCAAAAATCACAATTAAATCTGGTTCCAAATCAGTAAAAGTTACTGTTCGAGTAAAATAAGCATTAGGATCAAGGCTCTTCTTCCGTGTGTTGATTTATACTTAAAACTGACCCAGTTTTAACGAGGAAAATTGACCCACCTACAGCAGTGGCAATGAGTAAGTAGAACTGGTCTTGATTACACTGTACCTTGAAAATTTAATACTCAGAATTGACCCACCTGATAGCAAACGATACACTTCTCTCTGTATGCACCAATACAAGAGAGGAGGTTTGAAAGAAGGTGTATGATTTGCAAGATTGGGCTGCTGTTCAGCGAGTTTATAAACAGACAAGATCAAAACGGGCAACTGCAAAAATACTTGGAATGTCCAGAAATACTGTCAGGAGTCTTTTAGAAGAAAAAGAAGCACCGGTGTATAAACGGACAGTTTATAAGAGCAAGATTGATGGTTTCAAAGAACAGATCATCGAATGGCGATGCGAACCGTTTCTTTTCAATGGAACACGGATTTTTAGAGAATTGAAAGCAAGAGGTTATACAGGAAGCATTGGCCCTGTTTACCGGTATCTGTCAAAAATTGAAGAGGATATCAAAGACCACATCAGTTCCAAAGCTACTGTAAGGCATGAAAGCCCTCCGGGAGATCAGGCTCAGTTCGACTGGTCACCTTATAATGTTCCTGTTGATGGCGTGATCATAACTGTTTACTGTTTTTCAATGATACTTTCAGCATCCAGAAAGAAAGCAGTCTGTTTTTCTTTAAAGGCAGATGCGGCAGCCATTTATGAAGCAAT
Source organism: Ruminococcus sp. RTP21484sp1_RTP21281st1_A8_RTP21281_210402 (assembly GCF_040914025.1). Classification (NCBI taxonomy): domain Bacteria; kingdom Bacillati; phylum Bacillota; class Clostridia; order Eubacteriales; family Oscillospiraceae; genus Ruminococcus; species Ruminococcus sp. RTP21484sp1_RTP21281st1_A8_RTP21281_210402. Next base: position 12,603 of record NZ_JBCPGE010000041.1, on the reverse strand, counting down.
TCAGGAACTGTTTGAAGATCTTGGTGGAGTAACACTGGAGCTTTTGATCGATAATCCAACAGCATTGGTCATCGAAAATAATCCAAGGAACGAAATGGAGATCCGTTATAATCCCCATGCCCTGCTTATGGCAAGACATCTGGGAACAGAACTTAATGCATGTCCCTGCTACTGGCCGCGCAAGAAAGGAAAGATCGAGAGACCCTTCAACTATATCGAAGAACAATTCATAAAGGGAAACCACTTTGCTTCAATGGAAGATCTGAATCGTCGTGGAAAAGATTTCGTTGAGTCCTGGTGTAATGAAACACACACAACGACCAAAAGAATTCCAAACATACATTATCTTTAGGAAGAACGGGATCTGTTGCTGCCATTGCCAGACCGTCGTTATCGACTGAAGGAATTGGAAAGCAGGATCATCAGTCCTGACTGTTATATCAGCATTGGCGGAAATAAGTATAGCGTTCCTGATATCTTTGCAGCCAAAACCATGTATTTCAGGATCATCTATGGGTTCAGAATCGAGCTTTATGACAGAAAAAAGAACTATGTCATGAAATTGGAAGCATCACGTAACAAGCATGAAATCCTGACAAATTCGGAGCACTATAAAAATGTAGCACCAAAGGCGCCAACATCGATTCCGCAGATACGAAGGGAATTCACTGCCAGATACAGCAATGGTCTGGCTTATCTGGAAGCAGCCGGGAAAAAGTTTGACCAGCCCACACATTACGCAAGAAAGATCATGTTGCTCGAAGAACTTTATGATACAGATACCCTCAATCGTTTTATTGGATATGCAATACAGCATGATTCTATGGACATCCTGTCATTTAAAGAACTGCTCAAAGCTTACAATGCAGGCCGGCTGTCTCTTCCTGAGATATCTGAACAGAGACCGGAAGTTCTGTGTAAAACCGGAGAATACCGTGACGATGATTCAAAACTTTTGCGGGATCTGGATTACTATGAACAGAATGTAGGAGGAACGGTAAATGCCTAGTGAGACAAGTGCTGTAAACGCAGCTTATATAGAAGCCAGAATGAAACAGTTTAAACTGGTCGATATGCGCGAACAATATCAGGAACTTATACGTGTAGCTTCAGAACAGTCTATGACGTATGAAGATTTCCTGATCATGCTGTTACAAGCGGAGGAAACAGGAAAGAAACGCCGACAGGCTGAACGCCTGACAGATGCAGCTAATTTCGACTCTGATAAACGGCTGTCTGACATTGATTACCGCTTCAATCCAAACCTGGATGCGGATAAAATTCAATCTTTGGGCAGACTTGAATTTATGGATAACCATGAAAATATCATAATCATTGGGCCGCCGGGAGTCGGTAAAAGTATGATCGCCACCGGGATTGGCCGGAATGCATGTGAAGCCGGATATAAGGTTCTCTTTGTGAATGCAAAAGAACTGGTCGATCAGCTGTATGAGGATATGCAGAAAGGATATCTGAAAGAAACTCTGAAACAGATCAGTAAGATTCCGCTTTTGATCATCGATGAACTGTCATATTTAAAAATGGATAAAGAAAGAGAAAGCCTTTTCTTTCAGATCATTCGCCAAAGATATGAAAAAAGCTCCCTCATTATCACCACAAACCTGCCCATGGGCAGATGGGATGAACTATTCACCGGCAAGCTGGCCGCTGCAGCGATCCTTGACCGCCTGGTCCATCATTGCCATGTCATAAGTATAACGGGTGACAGCTATCGTGTCAAAGGTCCAAAAACTGAGTATTAAAAAAGGAAGGCATAGAAATGAGTATAAAAATCACACCGGATAAATATCCGCAGATCATAGAAGTTTACAATACAGAGGGAAAAACAGCCGCCTATGACCTAATGCGGAGCTGTTATGAGATCAAAAATCCAACTTGTGTTATGAAAAGGATGAAAGCAGACAAGAGTCTTGGATATAACTATGATACTGACCGTTTTGAATCAGACAGCCGTAAGGAAGATGATATATTTTTAAATTTAGAGATGCTCTGTGAAAATAAAATCGAAACATCTGATCGATCTGAAGGAGCTATAAATCGAAATGACCGTATAAAAGCCATGGAGAACATGGTACATTCCCTGATCAGTGACCGGTTACTGGAACTCAGTAAGTATGTATTGCTGGATCCAATCGGCAAAAGAATACTGATCAATAAAAGTTCAATGCAGACTGACGGATATCAGGTGCTCATTAATTAGGAGGCAGATATGAGATTTAGAAAAAATGTGCCTGCGGAGCACAGAGAATTCCTGCAGGAACAGTTAAAACAATACAAAAAAGAAATAACCATGTCGAAAGATGAGTTACGTGAATTAGAAAAATGGGTAGCCAGTGGACGAAGCCCCTATGATAACGGAGACTATATTTATAGCGAAAACGGATGCCCAATGGACTTTGTCAGCGCAATGCGTTTCCAGGATGAAATGTATGAATGGTGGATGAGTCTTTCAGAAGAAGAACGAGAACAAGAATTAAGGGAGCTTCGCGGGGATTATGATACTGTTTCAGACAGCATAATCATAAATACTGAATGGAGTGATCCGGTAATGGATCCGGATGCTGAACTTCCGTTCAGCTGATGCGCTTGACGGGTCAATTCACAGTGTAAAAAATCAGATTTACATACAGAAATGACCCACTTGAAAATCAGGTGATTTCTGAATTCAGGTGGGTCAAAATTAAACGTAAAAGTGGGTCAATTTTACTTGACAATCAACACCGTGAGGAAGGGGAGCCTTTTTTAGAAGGAGTGGCTGAAAAGAATGAAAAAAATAGGACTATGGAAAAAAATAGCCAGTTGGCTGCTTGTTTTTTTGTTGGTATTGCAAATCCCAGTAGATACATTTGCAGAAGAATGGATTAGCGGGAACGATATTTCTGTAGAAACAGATTTTACAGAAAATGAGAATTCAAATAATGAAGAGGAAGAAAACACTGATTTTTATAGTGATGGAAATATAGAAGAATCAGAAGGTGATAGTTTTACTGATTCAGATGAACTGCCAGAGGCAGATATTGTTTCTTTTAGTGATGGAACCAGTCTGTCCGAAGATACAGAGACACAGGAAATTCAGGTTACTGTGAGTGTAAGCAAAGACGGTAAATTTTTAAATGACAAAGACGGTAAGCCTATGGCTGGCCGTACCGTATTGCTTAGTGGCAAGGCGTCTTACACTATGGATGATGCCCTAAAACTGGCGCACGACTTATATTATCCAGGTGGTTCTGAAGCGGGATATGATTATCATGCAGATGATAGTGGTTTATATTATGGGCTTATTTACAAATTATGGGGAATTAATCGCGATGATGTTCCGTTTATAAAATCGGTATTAAACAATGATAGCGCAAATTATCAAACTTCTTTAAATAGATTGATTCATGACGGTGATGATCTTTGTTTCTTTATTCAAAAACGAAAAAGTGTGGATTCTTATGCATATTTTACAAGGAAAACACAAACGGTTTTTGCAGGGCAGGATATAACGTTACAGCTGAAAGAAACAAGTGATGCACATATTTATAGTAATTGCCAAAGCGCATCTATTTATATTGACGGAGAAAAGGCAGAAGGTTTAATTACAGATGAACAGGGTAAAGTAACTATATCAGGATTGGAATCACGGGAGAAACCATATTTTATTACGGCAGAGAAAATGGAAGAAACTGCTGATGGTGATAGAGCTACTTTAATATCAGCTGCTTATTCCTATATAACAGTTATTCCAAATGAAAGTGTTAAACAATCTTGCATAGATACAGTAACACTTCATTTTGAGACGGAAGAAAAAGAAAAAGATATTGCTCTTAGTGTATTAGATGGAAGCCAGGCATTTATTGTTCCAGCGGAAATGACATATGTAAATACGCATACTAACAAAACAGATATGTATGTTAACGTAGGCATGAAAGAAGCAGTGAGTGATGACTGTCATGTTTATGCTGTTTATACGAGTCCGCGAGATCAAGCGGAACATAGAGTTAGCTTAATCCAAAATAAATATGTATATTTAAGCCAGGCAATTTCTAAAGATGCTATATTGGATCAAGGAAAAGGATATAATTTGGCTATTCGATCAATACGGATAGAAGTAAGTAAGAATGGCAATGTTATTGATTCTTGCGATCTTGAAATTCGTTATCGTAATCATTTAAAAGAAATAAAAGTTATTGACCCCAAAAATCACGAAATCCCGTCCAATCTAGAAGACTCATTGGATAACCAAGAACTTATTGTCAATATGCCAGAGAATATTGAACATATTAATCTTGAACTAGAAGCATACGGATATAACTCTTCTCTTAAAGTAATGTTGGAGGAAGAGGAAATTAAACCGGATTATTTAGGCAAATACTGTATTGTACCAAATTGGGATAATAAAGAAGAGTATATAGCGACAATAGAAATTATTGAGAGTAGCGACGTATATTGTCAGGAAACAGCCAAATACTCTTTGATTATAAAAAAGAGTGGAATTGACTATACTCCAGATGTTACATTTAAAGAACCATTTACTAATATAAAAACATTACATTTGGGAGAGACACCTTTAACGATAAGTGTGCAAGCGTCAGTGCCAGGCAATGGAGAGGGAAAATTTACTTATCAATGGTATTATTTACAGAGTACAGAGCGGTATTTTAGAGCATGGAATTATCCAAAAACAGCTTGTAAAATCATAGAAGGGGCTACAGAACCTACTTATACTGTAGATACAAATGAAGCTAGTTCAGAAAAATGTTATTGCTGTGAAGTTACTTATGAACTGAATGGAAAAAAATATAGTGAATGGAGTTCGTTTGGTCAGTACGAAGTACTTCCGGAAACTGTTTCTTCCCCTGTAATAACAAAGCAACCTGAAAGTATTATATATGTAAAAGGTAAGCCGATAACTTATCAGCTCAAAATAGAGACGGAAAAATCGCAATGGTTTACAGAAGACACTTTATATCAATGGTATAAAAACACTGAAAATAATTCCGAAAATGGAACTTTGATTCCAGGTGCTACAAAAGATTCTTATATACCACCAATTCCAGACGATGGCACGATGTACTATTACTGTAAAGTAAAAACAAAAAGGCTGGAAAATTGGTTTGATTCGTTTTATAGTGAGGAAATCTGCTCTGATGTTGCAGCTATGACTGCAGTGGATGAACCATTTCCATGGGAAGGAAATGGCACTGAAGAATCTCCTTATCTAATTCAAAATCTGTCTGATCTGGAAGCTCTGCAAAAGAAAGTCAATGAAGACGGATTCGATTTTTATGGAAGCAATTTTTCTTTAAAAGAAGATATCAATCTTCCATCAGACTGGAAACCAATTGGTACAATCCAACCTGGAAACACCAGCACAGGGAATGGAAAATATATTTGGCCATTTTCTGGAATCTTAAATGGCGAAGGGCACACGGTCACAGTCGCGACAAATGGAAAGCCGCTGTTTAATTATGTCCGTGATGCAGTGATTGAAAATCTCAATCTTTTGGGAGAACAGATTAATGGATATGGTCTGGTTGACCGTTATACAGTTGATTATGGTCCTGACGGTATTTATAACACAGGATGTCCGGATGCAGTTACGATTCGGAATGTTACGTTAAAATCTGGCATGAGTACCAAAAAGGCAGGACTGATTGGAGGATATGCTTCCGGAGCCAACTCGATTGTAATTGAAAACTGCAAGGCAGAGAGTGGTGTTCTGATCGGATATACAGGTCAGGAATCCAGTATTGGAACTTTTGCTGGTACAATTAATGGAATTATTCGCAACTGTAGCAGTTCAGCAACTGTGAAAGGATTAAACAAAGTCGGAGGGTTAGCTGGAGCTAAAGGCCAGTCTATGGGCTCCTGTACCATTGAAAACAGCAGCTTCACTGGAACCGTAAATGCTACTGGCAAGTGGGTAGGAGGAATCCTGGGAAGCGGCTATGAGGCAGATTCTGCTCCGAATACTCCGGTTGCTTCCGTGAAAAACTGTTATGTAGCAGGAACCATCAGTGGTGTATCGAACGTTGGCGGTATCTTTGGCGGGGAACCAAGCTGCATGCAGTGTTGGGGAAATGGAAGTGGATCTATTTCTAACAACTTCTTCTACGGCACTGTTTCTGGAAAAACCAATGTAGGAGCCATTGTCGGATATTTAAAGAGCTTCGATAAATTCCAGGGAATTTCCAACAACTATTACCTGGACTCCTGTGGTGCTACCCAGGGAATCGGTGAAGTGGAAAACATCCTGACCGTGGAAAATGATCCTAAATGTGGAATCGACTACGAATTTAACCAGAACGATTACTGCTTTGCAAAGACCGCCGGGGAATTTGCCGACGGCACTGTAAAGGATGGCTTAAACAGCGGCAACTACCACAACTGGGAGCAGGGAGAGAATTATCCGGTTTATGGAACTGGCGCTTACCCGACAGGGCTTACCCTTACCGGAGATTACAAAACAGAGTATTATATCGGAGAAGAATTAGATCTTTCCGGCGGTACCTTTACCGTTACCTGGAGTGATGGAAGCAAGACCAATCCATCTTTTGAAGAAATCACAGTGATCGGTTATGATCCCCAGACCAGGGGCAGCCAGATGCTTCAGTTAAAGTATGGGGCGGTTGAAACAACCATTACGGTGAAGGTGCTGGTAAAAGCAGAAAAGATCACCGTTTCCTTTACACTCCTTGGAGATAAAGCCCATGACAGTGATACAGACGGTGAGGTACATACCTTAAAGGCAGGAAACCTGGAGACCTGGATCCAGGAGACCAGTGTAGATACTGACAGCAACGCAACGGTACTGGATGTACTGGAAAAAGTGCTTGCAGACAATCAGCTTGAATATAGCAATCCAAAAGGCAACTACATTGATTTCATCACCAAAGATGGGGAGAAGCTTGGAGAGTTTACCAATGGAAAGAATTCCGGCTGGATGTACACCTTAAACGGAATCCATTCCGATCTTGGTGTCAGTGAGCAGTTTTTAACAGATGGAGATGAAATTGTCTTCCATTATACCGATGATTACAAACAGGAGCATGACCATAAGTGGGTAGAAGGCTGGACTTCCGACGCAGAAGGCCACTGGCATGAATGCAAATCTGATTATGGAACCTGTGACATCACTGATAATACAAAAAAGGGCGGCTATCAGAAACATACCTATGGAGATGGCAAGATAATAACCGCAGCTACCTGTAAAGAAGAAGGAAAGAAGGAATTTACCTGTCTGGTGTGTGGCTATACAAAGACAGAAGTTATTCCAAAAACCAGCCAGCATTCCTATGACGCTGGAACCATCACTAAACAGGCGACCTACACTGCAGCCGGGGAAAAGGTTTATACCTGTACCGTATGTGGGACAACCAAAACAGAAGTGATCCCGATGCTTACTCACGAGCATAACTTCACCTGGACGGTCATTTCCAAAGCGACTGTTTTTTCACCAGAGAAACAGGAGGGAATCTGCTCCATCTGCGGTGCAAAACAGAGCCGTGATAACGGAAGCAAGCTGACCGCTACCATGAAGTTAAATGTAACCTCCATCAAGCTTCAGAAGAAACAGACTACTACAAAAGTAAAGGTTACCGGTCTGGCAAATGGGGATTCCGTGAAGTCCTGGACTTCCAGCAACAAAAAGATTGTGACCGTGGATAAAAACGGCAAGATCAAGGCTGGCAAGAAAACTGGAAGCGCAAAGATCACCATCACTTTAAAGAGTGGCAAGAAAGCAACCCTGAAGGTGAAGGTACAAAGCGCGAAGGTAAAAACAACTAAGATTACCGGATTAAAGACGAAGCTCACCCTGAAAAAGGGTAAGAGCCTTACCTTAAAGCCTGTTATTTCTCCAATCACCTCACAGGAGAAGGTGACTTACACCACCTCCAATAAGAAGGTAGCAACCGTTACGAAAAATGGTGTGATAAAAGCGAAGAAAAAAGGCACAGCAACCATTACAGTAAAATCCGGAAAGGTTACAAAGAAGGTTAAAGTAACTGTAAAATAAGAATCGGAACATCCACCAATGTCGGAGAAAAGTTCTCTGGCGTGGTGGATGTTTTTTCTGGTTAAAAGAAACTGGAAATCCAGATGACAGTCCCCTCAAACAATGCTACAATATCAGTAGAGAAAGAAAAAAGAAAGGGAAGCGTATGAACCAAAAACGAAAAAAGTGGTTGGCCCTATTCTTAAGCCTGTTACTGCTTGTATGCGGCAGCGTGTTTACTGGCTGTGGGGGAGATTCCTCTTCCGGGGAGCCAGCGACCTGTACGATCGAGATCTCCTGTGCGACGGTTCTGGATCACATGGAAGAGTTAAAGGAAACCAAAAAAGAGTTTGTCCCGGAGGATGGACAGATCCTAAAAAAGACAACGGTCTCATTTACCACAGGGGAGAGTGTCTTTGATATTTTAAAAGCCATCTGTGGGGAAAAGGGGATTCAGATTTCTTCGAAATACACGCCACTCTATAACAGCTACTATGTGGAAGGAATTAACCAGCTCTATGAGCTGGACTGCGGAAAAAATTCCGGCTGGATGTACAGTGTCAATGGGACATTTCCAAATTATGGGGCATCTGCGTATAAGCCAAAAGACGGGGATGTGATCTTGTGGGTGTACACCTGCGACCTTGGAAACGATGTGGGAAATCCCTACCAGGGAGACGAAAAATAGCAAGGTAAGCCCACAAGGTTCTAAACCACTGATCATGCAAAAATATTCATAGATTGCCAAAATTTGACAGATGTCCTTTCAAATGCTATAATACTAATATTTGATATAGGTAGAAATATCAGAGAACGAAAAATCAAATAACCAGACATGGTTCAGCCAGATAAGGCTGATTTAGGAAAATTCGGTGCGATTCCGGAACCATAATCACTGTATGAAATCAGCGGTACATAACAGCGCATTTTAAGTCAGCATATTCCACTTGTCGTAAAGGACGGAGGCTCATCGAAGTAATGGGGCTCTGTTTTTGTTACACTAAAAAGCGGAGGAAAGAAAAGAATGCGTGTTTATAAGGATGAAGAAATGCGCTGGAGTATGTTGCGGTATGACAGCCGGACATTTACAGCACAGCAGGCAAAAATGTTAAAGGGGGATGTTACAAGGAAGGAGATCCCGGAAAAATATATCTACATTGACGATGGCTGTTTTCGGGCAGATGGACGGATGCGGGAAGTCATTCTCCCACCAAATTGTAAGATTATTGGACGGGAAGCCTTTTTCCAGTGCCAGATCCGAAAGGAAGTTGTTCTTCCTAAGACAATGAAGGAAATTAAACGGCGGGCGTTTTCAGAAAATCACAGTCTGCGTGCAGTCCATTTTCCAGCGTCTTTAAAAACCTTAGGACCAAAAGCTTACCGTGATTGTACCAATCTATTAAGAGCCGTGTTTGCAAAAGACTCAGAGTGCCGGGAAATCCAGGAGGGGGCATTTGATTCCTGTTCCAAGCTAAA